>JALZCF010000090.1 GCA_030863245.1 Chloroflexota bacterium | reverse complement strand
CTCGGAGAAACACTCCACGTCACTGGAGCGGAGGTACCAGGGGTTGTAGCTCTTGCCGATGACACTGCCGTATTCGCCGTAGAGCTGGAAGCCCTCGTGCCAGTCCATGCGCACGGGAATCGTGAGGTCGAGATGGCCGAGTGAGCCGTCGGCGAACTCCACCTCCACAAACCAGCAATAGGCGCCAAACTTCTCGACGAGCCGGGCGCGGACGGCGCCGATCTCGCCACCCAGAAAGCGGGTGGTGTCTACCAGGTGGCTGCCGTGGCCCAGCAGGTAGTAGCGGCGCTTGTCTGCTTTCGGATTGCCCGCGGGCCGCTTGGCATCTTGACTCGTGACGATGACGGGTTGGAGGTTGTCGGTCATGGTATAGCGATGGGTGGAGTCGCAGTACCACGCCTTGAGGGCGAGCTGTTGCCCCATCTCCTCCTGAATGAAGCGGCGCGCGAAGGCGATGCCGGGGTCGAAGCGCTTCATGGTGCCGACCTGAAGCACGCGCCCTGACTCGCGTACCCGCTCCGCCAATTCCTCGCACTCCTCGACCGTTACCCCAAGGGGTTTCTCCACGAGGACATGCTTGCCGGCGTGCAACGCCTTGAGCGAGGCCTCAACATGGAACTGGTCGGCAACGGCGACGATCACCGCCTCGACCTCGGGATCGCCGAGCATCTCGTCGTAGTCAAGGTAGGTCACTCTCGGCTCGTGCACCACCGCCATCCGCACGACCAAATCCTCTGCCAGGTCACAGATCGCATAGAGCTCAGCGTTGTGTGCCTTCCGACACGCCTCGAAGTGGGCCGCCTGTGAGACCGGCCCTGCACCCAGCACGCCAACGCGTAGGAGGCGTGATTCTTTGTTCATTCCAGCGATCACCGCCTCAAGAGGATCGGCAGGAAAGAGTGGGGCTGTAGGTTGGGGATGGTAGCTTCAGGGCAACTAGCGAAGGTTGGGTCAAGGCAGAGGAAATTGTGCAGGTAGCGCCGGGTGGTGGAATCGCTGGCCAGGACGACCAATCCCGTCTCGTTGGTCAGGTTTTGGTTGGTCGAGGTAGGGTTGCTGGTACCTGGGTCGCGCGTACTGTGGATGAAAGGTATCCCCTTTGTGGTTGGATCGCCAAAGTCGATGTGATCGATCGGCGACACTTTATAGTTGATCGAGCCGCCGGCTTCGGGCATGGTGACAAAGACATAGAGGTTACGATTACTTTCGTCAATCAGCAGGATGGGCCGGCTTGGGTCGGTGTCCCCCTGCTTGCGATAGACAAGGTGAGGGGTCCAGCTTTCACGCCGCGTGCAGTCGCCACCCCGGCAGACCAGCAGGGCAACGAGCCGAGGCACTGTGGAGGTTTTGACGACGGCGAAGAGGTTGCCGGCGGGATCAGCCTGCAATGATTTCAGGTTGATATGGTCCTCCGGGAAATCCGTACCACTATAGACTGCGACAACCTCCCACCCCTCCGTATCCGCGGCATGGTCAGGATGGGCCGCGAAGAAGAAGGAGTCGGTGGTCTGGTTGCCCCACATGATGCCGATATGCTCGTTGTAGGCCACGATGGCCGAAATGTCATCAGTTGCTAGCCCAGTAGCTCCCTCATTCACCGGCAAGGCAAAGGGCTCGCCCCATGCGCCATCATTGCAGGTAGGGTCGCACAGCGTACGGTTCACATAGACCCTGTTGTTGAGGGTGTAGGTCACCCACAGTTGCCCTGTCGAGTCCTTGGCCAGCGTCAGCGTTTCGGTCTCGGCATTGTTGACGTAGGCAAAAGCTTTGCCACGCACCGCGCCCAGATTATCCGGCTGGTAGCTACCGGTCGCCGCATCGTAGCTATAGCGATAGAAGCGGCCCCAGTGGCTCTCATCACTACTTTCCCTTCCCCCTTCCGCCACCCTGTGCGAGACTAGATACAGTTTCTGGCTCGCCTCATCCCAGAGCGTATCCGCTCGGCTACTGCCCCGCGAGTCCAGGTCTACGCCCGTATTCTCCCACTTCTGCTTGTCCGGATCGAGTCGGTGGATGTAGTAATCCCCCTCGTCACAGAGACTCCCCCACCAGTAGCCATGCGCCCACCACAGCTTGCTCTCCGGCTTCTCTGCCGTGGGATTGGCAGTGCACGGCGACTCATACTTGAAGTCACGATAGCCCACCTCCACCTCGTCCGCCGCCCGCGTAGGAGACACCATGAGCCAGAATCCTACTAGGAGAAGCATGACCATGGCGGCAACAGATAAAAGACGATCGACAAGTGTTCGAGAGGCGGCGGGCCGCAGACGCATCGCTAAAGCTCCCTTTCTCTGTGTGATGGAAGGAGTGTCAATATCTCTCGAGTTTGTACTCCTTACCTGTACAGACTATTTACAGGGCGGAGCAGATATCTTTAAACTTGATCATAGTCAAATGCGGAGTGCGGAATGCGGAGTGAACGGCAGTGATCAGTGATCAGCGATCACTGCCGTCTAATTTGGCCTGGGTGTCGATGCGCCAGCGGTACCAGGGGAGTTGTCCTGGTGCGTGTTCCATGTATGGTTTGACCAGGCGGAGGTCGGTGCGGTGGTAGATGGGTGCGATGACGGCTTGCTCTTCGACGAGGATCGTCTCGGCCCGTTCGTACAGTTCGATGCGGCGCTGGGGGTCCTGCTCGACGGCTGCCGCCTCCACGATCTGGTCGAATTCCTCGTTACAGAACAGGCTGGAGTTGAGGTCGGAGTCGCAGTTGAAGTTGTCGTTAAGCCAGTTGTTCTGGTCGCGATAGTCGGCGCACCAGCCCATGCGATAGACGTGCGATTTCTCCTCGAT
The DNA here is from genome assembly GCA_030863245.1 of Chloroflexota bacterium. Classification (GTDB taxonomy): domain Bacteria; phylum Chloroflexota; class Anaerolineae; order Ardenticatenales; family Ardenticatenaceae; genus JALZCF01. Next base: position 3,169 of record JALZCF010000090.1, on the reverse strand, counting down.
GGGCGTGTCGGGCGAGGTGGTCTCAAGGTAGACACCCCACTCCTGGTTCTCGACAGTAATGGTGGCTTCGGGGAACGCCGCCAGCCACATGCTCTGGATTGCCTGGGCGATCTGCGCGTGCACCTCAGCCGTGTCATACATCAGTGTCAGGTCGAGTCCCTCTCCGTCCGGGAAGCCCCCCTGCGCCATCCACTGGCGCGCCAGCTCGACCTGCGTCGCATAGTCCTCCATGACCATCCACTCGCCAACATCCGGATTGTTCGCCATATGGCCGAAGATGCCGGGTGGGGCAAAGCTATGCGCCGGGAGCTGGCCACCCTTGGTTACGTTCTCGATCAGGCTCACTCGGCCTATTGTTGCAGAGAGCGCCCGCCGTACGGCGGGCTTATCGACGGGCGGCTTGGTGGTGACGAAGCCATAGTAGTAGGTGCAGGTATCCGGCTCGATCGCCAGTTGTGGGCTGAGCTCGGAATCCCTCCGGATGCGATCCAATTCAGCGATAGGTGCGGCCACCACGTCAAGCTCGTCAGTCTCATAGAGGGCCAACGCCGTAGACTCATTTTTGACGATAAGTTCCTCGATGCGCTCGATCTGGACGTCGTCGGCCTCGAAGTAGAAGGGGTTCTTCACGAGCGCGAGCTCGGCGTTGTGCTGCCATGCTTCAAGCGTGAAGGCACCGCTGGTCCAGATGCGCCCCGCCTCACTCCACCCCTCCCCCCACTCCTCGATCGGCTCACGGGGTTGAGCATAGGTGACGACCAAGCTTGCGATGGAAGGCGCAAAGGCGATAGGTTCCACAAAGGTGATCGTGAGGGTCTGCTCGTCGATGGCGCGCACGCCCACCGCTTCCCGAAGCTGACCGACGGTCTCGCCATGGGGGTCTGCCGTGCTGTACGCTTCCGCGCCCTCGATCAGGTAGAGCACGTAGGCGTATTCCGAGGCGGTGCTAGGGTCAAGGGTGCGCTTGATCCCGTACTCGAAGTCCTGCGCCGTCAGTGGGCGCTGCACCGCACTCTCGCCCGTCGTGGGGTCCCGATAGACCCACACCAGGTCATCCCGCAGATGGAAGGTATAGGTCCGTCCATCGTCCGAAACCTCCCACTCCGTCGCCGCCCAGGGCTGCACAGCCCCCGCCTCATCGAGGCGCGTCAAGCCGACGAACAGGTTGGCGATGTTAGCCAGCGAGACACCGTCGATAGCCAGGGCTGGGTCGAGGGTGGGCGGCTCGGCGTTCACGTGAATATTCAGGGTCGCGGGAGCGGGCGTGGCGGTAGCCGCCACCTCGCGCTCCACGACCTGCGTAACGACCTCTCTAGTCGCTTCCCCCGCCACGGATACGATCGGCGGTTGGCCCATGCACCCTAACAACACGCCCGCGAGCGCGAGGAGACCTACCGTAACCAATAGTCTTGTCACTTCTGCAACATCCCAACTATCCACGCTGTACGGCTTTTCCTTGGGGCGTGCTACCGCGCTTCCTGCGTGGCCTGGCTCAGCTTTTGACGTAGGCTGTTCCACATGGCCGCCTCATACTCCCACTCTTGGAGTTCCTTGTCAGATATCCCTTCTGCCTGTGCCTGCTTCGCGCGCTCCACCTCGAGTGCCTCGGTTGCCTGCCGGTGCTTCTCCGATACCAACATCTTCAGATAGGCGATCTCGTCGTCGGTGAGTTGTACTGCTTGTGGCATGATTCCTTCCTTCCTACCTCTTTCGCTAAGTCGCACTAGGGGTAGACAACTCCAGTGGCAACTAAAACTATCGCACAACATCAGGCAGACTGCAAACAGAGAGCTAATACCAGACGCGCGCTTTGCCCTGTTACCCAAAGTTTGGTATACCCATGTTGCCTGAACGGGTGTGTTTCATCTAGGTGAAGCGCTGTCGCTTTCGGAAAGCTAATAGGTCGAGCATGAGCATGACGATAGTCGAGCAGTGAGGCGGTATGGCGCGCAATACTCCAGATGTTCGAGATGGTGTGCTTACCTTCCATGATGGGAGGCAATCGCTGAGCATGCCGGTAGGCGGTGCCGACCAGCTTCTGATCTCCAAGCTTTATATGCCGCGCGTGCGGCCCAATCTGGTGCCGCGTCCACGCCTGATAGCACGCCTCGATGCCGGGCTCAGCGGCCTGCTCACGCTTCTCTCCGCTCCTGCCGGATTCGGGAAGACGACGCTTCTCAGTGACTGGCTGTCACATACCCAGCGACCCGTCGCCTGGCTTTCGCTCGACGAGCGCGACAGCGATCCCATCCACCTGTTACGCTATCTCGTGGCCGCGCTCCGGACCATTGTGCCCTCGTTCGCGCAAGCCACCCTGGCGCTACTCCAATCACCGCAGGCAGTTCCGGTCGAATCTTTGCTGACCCTCCTGCTGAACGATCTGGTGCACCTGCCACAATCATGCATCCTGGTCCTCGACGACTACCACGTTCTCCAGCAGTCACCCATCCACCAGGCCATCACATTCCTGGTCGAGCACCTACCGCCCCAGCTCCACCTGGTGATCACCTCACGCGAGGATCCACCGCTACCCCTCTCGCGCTTGCGGGCACGCGACCAGCTATGCGAGTTACGAGCCGCCGACCTGCGCTTCACCCCGAGCGAGGCTGCTGCCTTCCTGAATGGCACGATGGGGCTGAGTCTAACCGAGGATGACGTCGCCATGTTGGAGCGGCGGACCGAGGGCTGGATCGCGGGGCTGCAACTGGCCGCGCTCTCGATACGGGAGCAGGCAGATAGGTCTAATCTGTTCGCCTCCCTCACCGGCAGCAACCGCTACATTCTGGACTACCTGGCGGACGAGGTGTTGAGCCATCAGCCCGAGCCTGTGCAACGGTTTTTGCTGCACACCTCCATCCTCGATCGGCTAAGCGGCCCGCTCTGTGATGCCCTGCTGGAAGATGGACCACCTGCTCAAGCCATGCTCGAGCGGCTCGAGCAGGCGAATCTATTCCTCGTCCCGCTGGACGATGAGCGGCGTTGGTATCGCTATCACGATCTGTTCGCGACCTTTCTACGGGCGCGCCTCCACCAATCCCAACCTGACCTGATTGCCCTGCTGCACGATCGTGCCAGCCGGTGGTACGAGCAGGCCGGGTTCATATCGGAGGCCATCCGACACGCCCTCGAGGCGCAGGCTTTTGGAGAGGCGGCGCGTCTACTGGAAGAG
>JALZCF010000085.1 GCA_030863245.1 Chloroflexota bacterium | reverse complement strand
AGTCTAGGGTGACTAGTCCCGCCTCGGCCGCGGCTGCTTCCTGTTCAGCCAGTTCCTCCTCGCTGGGCGTCGCCGTCACGACGACCTCGACTTCCTCGACCACCGTCTCGGTTTCCCCCTCGACGATGCGCGTGACTTCGACCTCCTGCACCTCGGTTATCACCTCGGGCTCGGCTGGTGCTTCTTCTGCCTCTTCCGCACCACCACAGGCAAGCAGCACGAGGGTGAGGGCGAGAAGCATTGTAATGAGTAGTAGTTTCCTCACGTTTCTCCTCCACTAGTAGCATTAGAAATAGTTGGAATAACAGGTGTACTTGACAAGCTTGGATCTACGCTGATCTGCTGTCTAATGGCTTTTGGCACCTCCTTTCCACGGTGCTGTTCGATCCGGACGGACCCATACCGCGACCCGGCGGCATGGTATATCCTATCATGACATAAACCGCCTTGCACGGCAAGGTGGGGTCACACTTTATATACAGGTAACAAGCATACTCGGTTCAATCACAAGACTTCACCACGGCTATGCAAGGTGGCAAGCAACCCAATGGTCAGGTGCTACCTCGCGAAATTCGGGATCGACTTCCTTACAGATATCAACCGCAACCGGGCAACGTGTGTTGAAGTTGCAGCCGGGAGGGGGATTCACGGGACTAGGGACATCACCCTGCAGGATGACTCGCTCGCGGTTCAACTCGATTTCCGGATCAGGAATCGGAATGGCAGAGAGTAGCGCCTGGGTGTAGGGATGCAGGGGATTGTCATACAGCTCCACCCGATCGGCCAGTTCTGCGATCTTGCCTAGGTACATGACAGCCACCCTATCAGAGATGTGGCGCACCACGCTCAAATCGTGCGCGATGAAGAGATAGGTCAGATCGAACTGACTCTGCAGGTCCTCCATCAGATTGATGACCTGCGCCTGGATGGAGACGTCGAGGGCAGAGATAGGCTCGTCCGCCACGATGAAATCGGGATTGGTGGTGAGCGCACGCGCAACGCCGATGCGCTGGCGCTGTCCTCCCGAAAACTCATGGGGATAGCGGTTCACGAAATAGGGGTTGAGGCCCACGATCTTGAGCAGTTCCTGTACCCGCTCACGCTTCTCCTTGCCCTTTGCGATGCCGTGTACTTCCAGCGGCTCCCCCACAATATCGCCCACCAACATACGAGGGTTCAAGGAAGCATAGGGGTCCTGGAAGATCATCTGCATGTCGCGCCGCATCCGCCGCAGTTTACCCCCACTCAATTGGGTCAAATCTGTTCCCTTAAAGTAGACATGCCCACCGGTAGGGCGATGCAGCTGCAGGATGGCCCGGCCCGTCGTGCTCTTGCCACAGCCTGACTCCCCCACCAGCCCCAGTGTCTCGCCACGCCTTACAGTGAAATTCAAGCCGTCAACCGCTTTCACATCGCCGACATGGCGCTGGATGAAGATCCCCTCGGTAATGGGGAAGTACATCCGTAACTCTTCCACGCGAACCAACTCCTGGTCCGCCTCCGCGCGCTCGCCCTCAGTTGTCACGTCGGTTGTCACTATCTCAGCCATCGCTTCCTCCTTACCTGATCATCGCAGCACGGTGATGTTCTGCCAAAACCTTCTCTCCCTCCGGCTTCACCCAACAGGCGACGAAGTGATCGGGGCCAACTGGTTCCAAGGGGGGATCTTCGTTACATTGTTCGATGGCGAAGGGACAGCGTGGCATAAAGGGACACCCCGTTGGGTAATCAACCAGGTCGGGCGGCAATCCCTCCACCGGCTGGAGTCGCCCACGCACCCGCTCATCTAGGCGAGGGATGCTTCGTAGCAGGCCAATGGTGTAGGGATGGCGTGGGTTCTTGTAGAGCGGCCTGAGCGGCGCCGTCTCGACGATCTGCCCGGCGTACATCACCTGGATCCGATCGGCAAGACCCGCCAGGAGCGACATGTCGTGGGTGATCCAGACGATTGCCATTCCTATCTCGGTGCGGAGTTGCTTGATCAGATCCAGAATCTGCGCCTGGATCGTAACGTCGAGCGCCGTTGTCGGCTCGTCCGCGATGAGGAGTTGGGGAACACAGGCCAATCCGATGGCGATCATCACGCGCTGGCGCATGCCACCAGAGAATTGGTGGGGATAATCGTCGATGCGTTCCGCCGCAGCCGGGATCCCGACCATCCGCAGAAGCTCGACCGCCCGATCGTGAGACTCCCTCTTGTTCAGCTTCAAGTGCAACTCCAGCGCCTCAGTGATCTGGCGCTTGATGGTCAGCACCGGGTTCAACGAGGTCATCGGATCCTGGAAGATCATGGCCATGTTGTTGCCACGGATCTCCCGCATCTCATCCTGGCTGAGCTTCAACAGGTCACGCCCCTGGAACAGCACCTGCCCACCCGTAATCTTGCCGGGTGGCTGCGGGATCAGGCGCATGATGGAGAGCATCGTCACGCTCTTGCCCGATCCCGACTCCCCCACAACGCCGAGCGTCTCGCCCTCATTCACATAGAAGGACACGCCGTTAACAGCTTTGACGACGCCACCCTCGGTGAAGAAACGGGTCTCCAGATCTTTCACTTCCAGCAACTTTGCCATATAAGACTCCTCTCTAGAAGAGGCAACGCGAGATGGATATTTGTATGCTGACTATCTTTGCAGCTTTGTACGATACCGTCAAACCCCGTCTTCTGGTAGGTGGTAGGTGGTAGATCGTAGATGGGGGATGACCGCCTACCACCTATATGTTATTCTACCCAATGTGCAACTTTTCCATACGTTCCCTTGGAAACTAGCTTTAAATTGATATGAGTAAAGCTCGAACCGAGGGGCGTATCGAGGCAAAGAAGAAGGTTGCACATTGAGTGTTAGTCTTTAATACTGGATGAAGCTGAAGAGCGTGACAGTACGGGACTAGCAACATTCGCACCAGCAAATGTACAGGGTGTCTTGAATGCATGATAATCTACGGATTCAGCGCGTCATTCAGGCCATCGCCCACGAAGTTGAAGGCAAACACCAGAATTCCGACTACAAGGCCCGGGGCCCAGACAAGCCATGGCGCGGATGCGGAGCGCCAGTACTGGAAGTTGCCAAAGATCATTGCCCCCCAACTTGGCGTGGGAGGTTGGATGCCGATGCCAAAGAAGCTGAGGGTCGATTCCGCGAGGATGGCACCTCCCAGCCCCATGCTAATTGCTACGATGACGGGTGTGATCGCATTCGGCAGTAAGTGCCGCGTCAAAATGCGAAAGGGAGGAACGCCAATGGCATAGGCCGCTTCGACAAAAGCTTGCTCGCGGAGGGAGAGGATCTGTCCCCGTACCAGGCGGGCAAGTCCTGGCCATCCTACAATGCTCAGCGCAGCAATCACCACGAAAAACTCCGCGTAGCCGCTGTGCACGAATGGCCTGAATGAGTCATAGCTGAGGAGCCACGACTCGATGCGTGGCTGTACGGTTGCCGCGATCAAAATGGCAAACAGTAATCCAGGAAATGCGAAGAGCACATCACTCGTGCGCATGACCATCGTGTCCACCCAGCCACCGAAGAAGCCGGCTGCACTTCCCAACAGGAGGCCTAGGAACAGGCCGATCGATACCGCTGCGGGCGCGACGATGATCGCAGTACGCGCCCCCCAGATGAGCCGGCTGAGTTGATCCCGCCCGAGGCGGTCGGTGCCAAGGGGATGTTCCAGGCTTGGCGGCGCCTCAGCATTGGCCAGATCCTGCTCGGTATACGAATAGGGCGCCAGCCAAGGCGCAAAAACCCCAACAAACACAAAAATGACAATGATCACCAGCCCGACGACGGCCAGCACATTGCGACTAAAGCGCCGCCAAAATGCCGCGAGCCGCGAGCGGCGGCGGGGCAATGGCTCATCTGCTAGAGCAGTAGGGGAGGAAAGGATGATATCGCTCATATACCGTACACCATGCAACACGCAACACGCAACATGCATGCAACATGCAACATGTAACAGAGGATAGGCTGGTGCGTGTGTTGCATGTTACTGGTACCGGATGCGGGGGTCGAGGAGGGCGTATAGTAGGTCGATTAGCAGGTTGGCAAAGGCGTAGGCGACGGCGATGAGGAGGGTGAGGGCCATGATGATGGGATAGTCGCGGGCGTAGAAGGCGTTGACGCCCAGGCGCCCGATGCCTGGGATGCCAAGCAGGGTCTCTGTGATGAAGGCGCCGCTGACGAGGCCGCCAAGCATGAGCCCGAAGATGGTGATGAGCGGGATCATCGCATTGCGCATGGCGTGGGTGAGGATGACTGTGGATTCAGTCAGTCCCTTCCCGCGTGCCGTACGGACATAGTCAGCATCGAGCACGTCGCTCAGATTGGCCCGCGTCTGCCGGGCGTAGACGGCGATCGGCCCGGTGGCAAGAACGGCAATTGGAAGAATGGCCTTCGGACTGAAAAGCCCGTCCCAGCCGACCCGCAAGAGCCCTAGTTGTTCGATAAAGATCCACATCAAGATGGGAAGCAAGACGAACGAGGGGAAGGAGATGCCAGCGACCGCACTCGCCATAGTGAGGTAATCCAAGAAGGAGTTACGAAAGAGGGCTGCGATGATCCCCAGTGGAACTCCGATAGCCGCACCTATGAGTAAGGCCACGAGGTTCAGCTGGATCGTGATCGCCAACCCACTCGCGAGTAGTTCGCCTACCGGCTTGCCAGGAAAGAGCGTGATGCTCTCGCCAAAATCACCGTGAGCCGCATCCCACACATAGTCGAGGTACTGCACCAAAAATGGCCGATCCAACCCCAGTTCAGCCCGTAAGCGTGCCACCGTCTCCGGATTACTATGCTGCCCCAATCGCTGCTGCACGGGGTCGCCCGGCCCATAAAAGCCGATCGCAAAGGTCAGGAAGGCGATGATGAGCAGGAGGAAGGGGAACCAGAGGAGGCGGCGGATGACGTACTTTAGCATGGCTTAGACGGACTGGTAGGTAGGGAACGGCTCGGGGAGCGGGGAGCGGAGAGCGGGGAGCGGAACGGCAAGGATGAAGGATGAAGGATGAAAGGGCATGACGTTTTCGTTGTCGTAATTCCGCACGCCGCAATCCGCACTCCGCCTTGCCCTTCCCCCATCTACCACCTGCTACCTACCACCTACTCCTCAATCGAGACATACTTCAACGTCGGCACAATCGTGGGTGGGAAGAGGTAGTCCTCGACGTAGGGTTTCACCAGTACGTAGCCCTTGTTGAACCAAAGGGGTACCCAGGCTGCATCCTCGACAATGATCTCCTCTGCTTGCTGGTACAGCTCCAGACGTCGTTCCTCGTCCTGCTCCACTCGTGCCTCTTCGAGCAGGGCATCCACCTCTGGGTTGCAGTATCCGGTGCGATTGTCGAGGCTTTCGCAGTGGAAGAGGATGTCAAGGAAGTTCTGCGGGTCGGGGTAATCCGCGATCCAGCCGACACTGAACGCCTGATAGGGATTCGGCTTGCGGTTAATATCGAAAAGGAAAGTTGCCCACTCCGTTTGCTCGATATTGACATCCACCCCGAGGTTCTGCTTCCACATCTCGACGATTGCTTCAACCTGCGGGCCGGCGGCACCACCACCACCACTCACGTGCAATGTGATATCGGGCAGCTCTTCGGGGCCACCATAGCTCGATTGCTCCAGCAGCTCAAGGGCACGTTCTGGGTCATAGCGCAGCCCCTCGATGTCGGGGTTGTGGCCCGGCATTCCTGGAGGGATGATCCCGTAGGCAGGCGTGACGGTGTCCTCCAACACCACTTCCGCCAGCGCCTCTTTGTTCACGGCAAGATTGAAAGCCTGTCGGACGAGCGGGTCATCAAAGGGTGGTAGCTCGGTATTCAGACCGATATAGCCGATGCTGAAACTCTCCACCTCCCGTAGGTCCTGATTGAGAGGACTCGAAGGATCGAGGGCGCGGTCGATGTCCGCCAGCCCCACACCTAC
>JALZCF010000079.1 GCA_030863245.1 Chloroflexota bacterium | reverse complement strand
GGGCGTGGTTTAGCGGTTAACATGTCGGCCTGTCAAGCCGGAGATCGCGGGTTCGAATCCCGTCGCTCCCGCTGGAAGAAAGCCCAGGAATTTCCTGGGCTTTTCGTCCAAATTGCACATTCGAAATACGTGCGCATGTGGCGGAATCGGTAGACGCGCTAGCTTGAGGGGCTAGTGGCCGCCATAGGCCGTGGGGGTTCGAGTCCCTCCATGCGCACCTCGATATGGCTTTCGTCAAGACAATATAGAGCTTATCCCGAATCGCGGCCTGTCGGCCGCGATTTTTGTTTAGCCGGGTAGCCTGTCACGCAGTTCGGTTGGTCTGCTTCTTGCTCGTAGCGGATGTCGGATACGTGAGGATTTCGCACGTCTCTTTTCTCCTCCTCTACGCACCAGTAGTGAAGGGGAATCGATGTCTAGAGAGGGGAACGGTCGTGAGACGGATGTTGGTTGCTTTGTCGATATGGCTGGTGGTTTTGGGATGGGGCTTTACCTCTGTGCGGGCAGCACCCCCTATCCTGCAACCGCCAGACTGCCACTTCTTCACCGAAACGGCAGAGGGCGAGGGGGGGTACTCAGTCTGTGATGATGAAATGGCGCGCTTCAAGAGTGCCTTCGAGCAATGGGGAGTGCAGAGTCTAGGTTACCCCATCTCCCAGCGCTTTGAATGGAATGGCTTTATCACTCAAGCCTTCCAAAAGGCGGTCCTCCAATGGCGGCCGGATACCCAATCCGTCGCGGTGGTCAACATCTTCGACGAGATGCATGACGCGGGTCTGGACAATCAGTTGTCCGCCAACTACCAGATCCCGTCCCAGCTCCCTCCAGGTTGGGACGGTGAGGGAGTGGCGTTCGAGGAGATTGTCGAGAAGCGCCTGGCGCTCTTGGATGAACGGCCCCTACTGCGTGAGGCCTACTTCTCGGCCAGTGATCCCTTGACCTTCTTTGGTCTACCCTCTAGTGAAGTGACCGATATGGGGAGTCATTATGCGATTCGGTTGCAGCGTGCCGTGTTGCAGGAGTGGAAAGAAGATGTTCCCTGGGCGAAGGCGGGCGACGTAACTATTGCCAACGCGGGGGAGATTGCCGGAGAACTTCGCCTTCTCCCCGCTGCGGCATTGACACCCAAGGCGGATCCCGCCTCGGTTTCCACACCTCAGCCCTCCCGTGTACAGATAGGCTCTAGCGAATCCTCCTCTTGGGAAGCAGTCACATTCGAACAGCCGGCCACGGATGCTGTGACAGGGGTAGAGGTCGCAAGCCGTGAGGAAGCAGAGGACATAGCGAGCGTGAGGGAGGTTTCCGCGCCGAACGATGAGGGTAGTCCCACGCTTTCAGAATCATTGAGCCTGGATTCGTATCTCAACCAGTTAGTTAGTGCTTGCCTCAACGGCGCCGCGCTCTCGACCGGAATATTCCTCGTGGTCGGCTTCGTGTACCTCCTACGCTTCTTGGTCCAGCTGTTCCTACAGGAGGTATAGCTGGGCACGCTACTGCTCTTGATAACCAGTCCCCATTACAGTGCGACAACGCGGGCAAGTGACGGAGCAGATGGGTAACCCCTCCGCTTCACTACCCCGTATTCCTCAGCCCTGCCGCAATCCCATTCACACTCAACAACACCGCATCCCGCAACGCCTGCGCCTCCGCGCTCTCAGGGTTTTCGCGAAGGCGACGGAGGAGGGCCACCTGGATGTAGTTCATGGGATCGATGTAGGGATTGCGGACACGGATGGCACGCTGGAGCCAGGGCTCGTTGTCGAGCAGGTCGCTTTGCCCCGTCAGGCGCAGGATCGATTGCTCGGTATTATCGTACTCGTGCCGCAGCCTGGGGAAGATGGCACTGCGGGTTGGCTCGTCTGCCAGATCCGCGTAGACGCTGGCGATGAGCATGTCAGCCTTGCGCATGGACATCTGTGAGTTATCAATCATCGTTCGGAAGAAGGGCCATTCCTGGTACATCGTCGATAGGAGTGACCAATGCTCCTCACCATCTGCCCATTCCATGAAAGCGCTACCCAGCCCGTACCAACCAGGCAACGTCACCCGACTCTGCATCCAAGCGAAGACCCACGGAATCGCACGCAGATCCCCAATGCCCTCCGTCGCTTTGCGTTTGGCCGGTCGGCTCCCGATATTCAGCTCGCTAATCTCATCAATCGGCGTCGCTGTGTGGAAGTACTCCAGTATCTCCGGTGAGTCATGAACGAGCGCCCGATACGCCTGCTCGGCGCGGGGCGAAAGCTCCCGCATCGCCTCCTCCCACTCCCCACCACGAGCGGGTCCTTCCTCGGGGCGCTTGCCACTTGAGAGCAACACCGCATTGACGAGCTGCTCCAGGTGGCGGTGGGCGATAGCGTTGTTGGCATAGCGATTGGTGATGGCTTCTCCCTGCTCTGTGAGCTTGATTCGTCCTCGAACCGACTCGGGCGGCTGAGCAAGGATCGCCCGATTGGCCGGCCCGCCACCTCGCCCGATAGAGCCACCACGACCATGGAAGAGTGTCAGCGTGATACCATGCTTGTCGCAGACGGCGGCCAGCGCACGCTGCGCGAGCTGTAGCTCCCAGTTGGCGGTCAGGTAGCCACCGTCCTTGTTGGAGTCGCTGTAGCCGATCATGATCTGCTGCGCCCTGTCACGCGCTTCCAAGTGTCGCGCGTAGGCGGGATTAGTGAAGAGGCTTTCCATGATCTCCGGTGCGGCGTGGAGGTCGGCAATGGTCTCGAAAAGGGGAACGACGTCGAGATGATCGGCGATGCCCGCATCCTGTGCCATCAATAACACGGCTAGGATGTCGCTTGCACCGGTAGTCATGCTAATGACATAGCTCTGGATGGCCTCGTAGCCTATCCGCTCATGAGCGCGCCGGATCAGGCGAAATAGCTCGAAGGTCTCGTTGGTCGACTCGCTGAAATCAAGATGAGCCGGGACGAGCGGCCGCGGGCTGAGGAGCTCCTCCGTAAGTAACTCCACCTTGCGATGTTCCGGCCAGTGCTCATAGACTTTTGCCATACCATAGCGCTCGAACAACTCACTCATAGCACTGCTGTGGCGCTCAGCATGCTGGCGGATGTCCAGTGTCGCGAGGTGGAAACCAAAAACCTCCACCTGCCGGACGAGCCTCGCCAGCCGGCCATCTGCCAACCGCTCGGCGCCACGGGCGCGTAGACTCTCCTGCACCATCCGCAGTTCCTCGAGGAAGGCTGCCGCATCCTCGTAGATCCCTGCCCGTGGCAGCCGCTCGTGGCGCCATGGGCGCTGGCTATCCTCAAGCGTCGCGGTCAGCTTGTCGTACATAAAGAACATCTTTTGTCGATAGGGCTGGTTAGCGTAGCGGGTCTTCACAAACTCGGCGCGTTCCGGGAAGAGTTGGGCATCCGCTTCTAGACTCGCACGCAACTCGTCCGAGATGCCATAGCGAGCGGCGGTGCTGAGGTGACCATGCAGGCGATCAAATGTCTCCCGGTACGTCTCCAGCGCTGTCCTCTTCTGCTCGCGCAACGTCTCCTCTGTCACGGAGAGCGTGACAAAAGGATTGCCGTCCCGATCGCCCCCCATCCAACTACCATAGCGTAGGAAGACTGGCACCACAAAGGCATGGTCAGGATAGTAGCGGGCCAGCGCGGTGTGTAACTCCGCATAAATCTCTGGGACTAGGTCGAAGATGGTATTCTCGAAGTAATACAAGCCATTACGCACCTCGTCGAGCACCGTCTGCCGTCGCGCCCGTGTCTGGTCCGTCTGCCAGAGAGATGTAATCTCTTCGCGCAGCTGCTCCTTCGCCTCCTCTTCCTCCTGGGGCGTCATCCGTTCAAAGTCAAGCGCATAGAGGATGTCGGCAATATGGGCGAGCTTCCTTAGCACTGTGCGTCGCTTGGCCTCCGTCGGATGTGCGGTCAATACGGGCATGATGAGGAGGTTGCGCAACAGCCCCTGCATATCGTCTGCGTCGAGACCTTCCTCTCGCAACCGTTCAATCGCCGCTGCGATGCTCTCGTCCATCGGCTCCTCCCGCTCGTACGCCTCACGCGCCCGCCGACGAAGCACGCGCACCCGCTCCTCCTCCTCCGCCAGGTTCACCAGCTGGAAGTACGTCGAGAAAGACTTGACCACGACCCGTGCCTGCTCGAGAGGCAACGCCTCAACCAGCGCGAGTAATTCCTCCCCCGCCACCGCATCACCACGACGATGCGCTTTTGCCAGCGCGCGGATCTCCTCCACCAGATCGAATAGCTCCTGCCCCTCCTGCTCAATAATCGTCTCCCCCAACAGATCCCCCAGCAGATGGATCTGCCCACTCAACCTGTCGCTGGTCTCGCTCATCATGCTCCTACTCCCCTCCTACAACTGCCAAGTATGCCAACACCCGTCGTACCTCATGCACAGATCGAGCCCGCCTCACAGTGAAAAACTCACGGTGACGGATATTACAGCGCGCTCTGCTATCATTATAACGCTGACTGACTATGTAGGGGAACGCGTACCCTCCGTGTGACTGCACCCTACCCATTCTTCGTCCTATGGCTGTTCTATGATAGACTAGGAACGGTTGTTTGAGAGCAAAGTGCTGAAGCTAAAGAAATGGTGAAGATATGGAACGAACCTTGATAATTATCAAGCCCGATGCGGTGCAGCGAGGGCTAACTGGCGAGATCATCAAGCGGTTTGAGGATCGTGGGCTGAAGATCGTGGCGATGAAGATGATGCAAGCAGATCGGGAGTTAGCAGAGAGGCATTACGACGTCCACCGTGAGCGACCTTTCTTCCAGAGCCTTGTAGAATACATCATCTCCAATCCAGTGGTGGTCTTCGCTCTGGAAGGCAAGAACGCGGTGAAAGCGGCTCGGAGAACAATCGGCGACACCAATCCCATCGATGCCCCACCAGGCACCATTCGCGGCGACTATGCCATGGAGATCGGTCGCAACCTCGTCCACGGGTCCGACTCCCCGGAAAATGCCGAAAAGGAGCTGGCCCTCTGGTTCGCCAGTAATGAATTCACGCCCCACGAACGAGTCACAGAACAGTGGCTCTACGAGTAGCCTCCAGCGAACAGGTCCCTACTGAATCCGCAGAACCACCGGCGCATCATCCCAAAGCTCGTCGAGGTGGTAGAAGGCGCGCTGCTGGCGGCTGAAGAGGTGAACCATCACCCAACTATAGTCGAGCAAGATCCAGCCGGATTCCGGATTACCCTCGCTATGATAGGGTTTCATGTTGTGTTGTTCTGCCACTTCCTCTTCAACGGTCCGCACTAGGGCGCGCAGCAGCCGCTCGTTGTCCGCCGTTGCGATTACGAAGTAATCGGCAATAGGGGTAAGCTCGCGTAGGTCCATCATAACGATATCTTCGCCCTTGCGATCCTCAATCGCGAAGACAACCGTCCGGGCCAATTCTGCAGCGTCCAGTTGCGCTACCTCCTGGAGTCCCTCTCTCACTGTTGGGGCTGATTCTAACATATCCTCTCCTCTAGAACAAGGCCGTTTCTCCCTACACAGCAGAGATCATGCCCCGAATCTATTGCCTCTTTTAGCTCCCACGGCATGTAAGCCACATTCCTTGACAAATAGACAGCGAGGTTTTATCATCATCTTACATAAAGTATCCATAGTTCATGTTGGAGGAAATAGCAGATGCCTAAACCTACCCCGATAACTGACTCAACGTTTGAAGAAGAGGCCATCCAGGCCAATGTTCCTGTGCTTGTTGATTTCTGGGCAACTTGGTGCGGTCCCTGCCGAATGATTGCCCCCGTGCTGGAAGAAATTGCTGATGAATACGACGGGCAGCTTAAAGTAACCAAACTAGACGTCGATCAGAACCCCAACACGGCGATGCAATTCGGCGTGCAAAGCATTCCGACTCTCATCATCTTCAAGAACGGCGAACCCGTCGAGCGCCTCATCGGCTACATGCCCAAAGGTCGCCTCGTCGAAAAGATCAAAGCGCACCTCAGCTAACCAACCTTCAACCCCCAGAGCGTGATCCCTAATCACGCTCTTTTTCTTTCCCCTCTCTCACCAACCCCAACCCACCAGACATACTGTTGCATCCTGCATAGGACACAATGGCACTCCGCACTTTGACGCCATTCCGCATTCCGCATTTGCTTACTGCCCCATATGCCTTCCCTGCTCCACGCGTATCAACGTCGCCTCATCCAGAAACGTGCTGTCGAAGACGTCGAGGTGAGTAGTGGTGATGAACACCTGCGGATGCTTGCGGAGCATATCGGTCATGTAGGTACGGCGCGCCTCGTCGAGCTCGCTCATCACGTCGTCAAGCAGGAGGATAGGTGGGTCGCCGCGCTGCTCCGTTATGAGCGCAACCTCGCTGAGTTTGAGCGTCAAGGCAGACGTGCGCTGCTGCCCCCGGGAACCATAATCCGTCATATCCACATCGTTGACGAGGAAGCGCACATCGTCCCGATGAGGTCCGACGATGGTCATGCCGCGTGCTAATTCTTCGCTACGTGCGCGGCGCAGGCTCTGTTCGAAGCGACGCTCTACCTCCTCCAAGGTTAGAATGCTGCTTTCACATAGCAGGTCGTTGCCCATATCGAGGGAGAGCTGGTGGGAGGCGTGATAGCCCAAGTCAAGACGTGGCACGTAGGCAAGGCGGAGAAATTCGCGGTAGCCGGTCAACTCAGGGTGAATGCGCCCTGCCAACTCGTCTAGCCGTGAGATAACCCGCTGACGACGCAACACGAGATAAGCACCGGTCTCTACTAGCTGCTCGTCCCAAACGGCCAGCAGATCCTCCGCCTCGCGGGCGCCGGTACCACGCTCGCTCAGTGCTCGGAGTTGCGCGTTACGCTGCGTCAGCACCTCGTCATAGGTCGAAAGGGAACGGTAATACTCTTGATCGACCTGTGAGATCGTCGTATCCAGGTATCGGCGGCGCAGGCTCGGTCCACTTGCGATGAGATCGATGTCCTCAGGCAGAAAAAGCACCACATTAATCTCACCGACGTACTCATAGACCCGCTTCTTCATACCGTTGAGCTCGATCCGCTTCTGCAGGCGGTTCCCTTGTAGGCCTATCGTTAGCGAAACGCGTTGTAGACCATCCTGGCGCTGTACGCTCGCATCCAACCTCCCGAAGGGAATGAGATCCTCTGTGGCGTCAAAGTGGATCAACTGACGATCAGTACGCGCATGGGAAGCAGAGGCGTTAGAAAGGTAATAAATGGCCTCCAGGAAATTCGTCTTCCCCTGCGCATTCTCTCCAAACAGAATAGTTGCCCCTGGCTGGAAGGAGCCATCCAGCCGGACATAGTTACGAAAATTGATCAACCGTAATGATTCCAGATACATGCAAGATCTAGTTCTAGGAAAGCGACACCGTACAGGAAAAGTATAGTGACAGACGCGACAATCAGGAATTACTCCGCCGGCCACAAATCGC
Source organism: Chloroflexota bacterium (assembly GCA_030863245.1). Lineage (GTDB taxonomy): Bacteria > Chloroflexota > Anaerolineae > Ardenticatenales > Ardenticatenaceae > JALZCF01. The sequence goes on along the minus strand of JALZCF010000079.1, from coordinate 1,500 downwards.
ACAAGCCTTTGCAGAACGTGGATTGCGGGACGCGGATTTCGACCTTGCTCTATGCAACATGCAACAAAAAACGTGAAACGCAAGCCATCTCACGTTCCACGTTTCCAAAGCTATCGAGAGTGAGTCGTTCGCCTACTAGCTCCCGGCAAGCTCATGTTCCTCCATAAGCTCCTCTTTGGGGAACCACTCAGCAACCGGCTGCACTTGGTCATCAGGCCGCGGGCCTGTGTCACTCCACTCCTCTTCCGATTCGAGGGTCATGATCGGCTTCACTTCCATGTCATGCCAGCACTTCAACTGGCAGGAAAGACGATACTTGCCCAACAACCCTCGCTCCTTGAGCTTCTCATACTCCGCCACTGTCATCCTATCCGGCTCACCGGATATAAACTCCACTCGGCAGGTAGTGCAACGCGCATTCCCACCGCAACGGTGGCCGATGTTAATGCCCATATCCTCGATTGCGAGAACAAGTCGCTTATCCTCACCCCACTCGGCCGTCTTCCCATTTGCAGTTATCTTCGGCATCTTTCCTCCTTATCATACAGATAAAATCTAACCAACCTGCCGGCACACGGTAAGGAACACCAAGCAAGAAGTAAGCCGAGTCTCTGAACTAAAGGGGGGAAAGGCAGAACCGGGATCCTGGGAGCGCGAACTTCCGCCTCGCTCGCGGCACGAAGTGAAAGCTGCCTAAACAAAAAGCGCTGGAGTGATCCAGCGCTCTTAACCGGATGCCGATGGAGGGAGTCGAACCCCCACTCCCGTAAAGGGAACTACGCCCTGAACGTAGCGCGTCTACCAATTCCGCCACATCGGCCCGTACAAATACAATTCTATGCGATTAGGCCACGATGTCAAGATCCGAAAAGCTGTCCATAGTAACCTTCGGAGTCTATCGGCCTCTTCCAGAAGCTCACTTGAAGTTCACGCACGACGCACCACGCACCGTTTCAGATCCTCGGTGCTATGATCATCTACATCATCGCCTTGGCTTGCTCGACGGCCCACAGAATACCTGGCTTGTCAAAGCGCTCGTAATCTGTGGCCCCCTCATAGGTGCTCTGCTGTTTGCGCTTGTTTGCGGCACGGAAGCCGAAATGACGCTCGTCAGCGATCTGGTCGTACACACTCTCAGCGATCCAGTCGGTATCCCGGTTAGGATAGCGCTCCACAAGTTCGATGGCTAGCTCCTCGATCCGGGTGAGCGTTGCAAGCGTCACGCGCAGCCACTGCTTGACCTGCTCGGGCCCAAGAAAATCTCCGTGACCTGTACGCATGTAATGGGGATCGAGATCGATCAGCCTCTCCAGGGTGCGTCGGTAGTCATCTCCGTAATGGAAAAAGGGCACGGGACTGGGGCCGTTCGCATAGCTGTAGTTCGGCCCCTGTGGCTGTGCGACGTCTCCACAGAAGAGAAAGCGATGCTCGGGCAGATGGTAGCAAAGCTCGTCACGGGCCGCACTATGGCCTGGTGTGTAGAGCACCTCGATCCTCTCC
>JALZCF010000076.1 GCA_030863245.1 Chloroflexota bacterium | reverse complement strand
TCCTCTAAATGCAGTGTCCTCTAAATGTAGTGGTATATGCTCTAAATATAGAGGCTTACTTTATTGGTATTTGCGTCAGACTCCAGTTCGTTGTAAATTCGAGTGCATGGGGTGAGATCAAGAATTTTGAGGGTAAAAGGAGGTTACCAGCAACTATGAGTCACCAAAGCCTGGAGGAAGCGCTACAAGCCGCCGAGAGTCCGGTCCAAATGTTGCGCAACTCGCAGATAGGACCGTATGCCTTTCCGGGAACCCCCGAGTTCACGAACTGGAGAGACGAGCAGCGTGCCTGGTTGGAGACCTGCGTTCTTTTCGAGCAGTCTTTCCACATGACGGATCTCTACATCGAAGGTCCCGATGTCATCAGATTGCTCTCTGATTTCGGTGTAAACAACTTCGAGAACTTCGAAGTGAACAAGGCCAAGCAATTCGTGGCGTGCAACCACGATGGCTACGTTATTGGCGACGCAATACTCTTCTATCTGGATGAAAACAGAGTCAGCCTCGTCGGACGTCCTACCGCTCACAACTGGGTGCAATACCAAGCAGAGACCGGTGGGTATGACGTAACACTGGAAAGAGATGAGAGGATGGCTGCCAACCCTGCCGGGAGGCGAAACTTCTACCGGTACCAGGTTCAGGGTCCCAACGCTTCTGATCTCCTTGAGGAATTAAACGGAGGGCCCATACCGGAAATCCCGTTCTTCAATATAGGTGAAATAACGATCGCTGGCCGAACGGTACGTGCTCTAGGCCACGGGATGGCCGGGCAACCTGGATTGGAACTATTCGGTCCCTGGGAAGAGCGTGAGGAGGTCCGGGGCGCCATCGTTGAAGTTGGTCAAGAGTACGGGATCCGACAGGTTGGCTCTAGGACTTATGCTACTAATACCCTAGAGTCTGGATGGATCCCCTCGCCCTGTCCGGCGATTTACGAGAGTGAAGAGATGAAGGGGTACAGGCAGTGGTTACCCGCAGATGGCTACGAGGGTATGGCCTCTATCGGCGGTAGCTTCTACTCCGATGACATCACCGACTACTACCTGACGCCCTATGATCTCGGCTATGGGCGTTTTGTCAACTTCAACCACGATTTCGTCGGCAAGGAAGCCCTCCAAGAGATAGCGGACAACCCGAGGCGGGAGAAGGTAACGCTCGTCTGGAATGGTGAGGATGTCACTCAGGTCTTCAGGTCTTTATTCGAGGATGGAGATACAGCCAAGTATATCGATTTGCCTTTGTCTAACTATGCAACACTGCAGTACGACGAGGTGTCGAAGGATGGCGAAACCGCTGGGCTATCGACGTATACCGGCTACAGCTACAACGAACGCGCAATGCTCTCGTTAGCCTGTATCGACAACGAATACAGTGAACCTGGTACCGAGGTCACGGTCGTCTGGGGTGAAGAAGGAGGTGGGACCGCAAAACCCACAGTCGAGCGTCACGTGCAAACCGAGATCCGGGCGACGGTTGCACCTGCTCCTATCGCTGAGTTTGCGCGTACCGCATATCGAGGAAAATCTGCCGAATAGAGAAACCCTATTCTATCGGGGGCTGGCCGATAACTCCCACGGTTTGTCGGTCAGCCTACCGGCAGCTTTCCGTCCAATGAGGCGCTCGCGAAGATCTTGACCACGAATGAAGATCCTAGCCATTTTGTGGAGAGAGGACAACGGGAGGTAACTACAGATGGAACAACGCGAAGCACAGACCGAGCAGCAGATCGCGGTAAGGGAAGTAACCCACGTCCAGGTGTCCTGGACAGAGGAAGAGCGCGGAGCACCGGGAGAGATCACCATGCAGTTGATTTTGGACAATGGTGCGGAAGAGTACGTGCTGAATCCGACTGTTGAAGACGCTGAGGCCATCTTGCGCTTTCGGGACCGCAGCGGGAGGATGTACTTCGACTTGCAGCGCAAGGTTCTCATGTTTGGCAACATGCCCGTCAACCCGTCGAGTGTCGTGGATTCCCTCCTCCAACAGCTCCAGGGACGCTAAAGAGGGTAAGGCACACTACCGTAGCCCGAAAGGACGAGGGATGAGCGAGTTGGCGGAAATGAAGTGCGCCGCTTGTCGGGGCGATGAGCCAACGCTGAGCGACGCGGAGATTGAGGGACTGAAGCCACAAGTTCCCGAATGGCAGGTCGTCGAACACGATAGCACAAAGCAGCTGGAACGGAGCTTCAACTTCGATAACTTCGCCCAAGCACTTGCGTTCACAAATAAAGTGGGCGAGCGGGCGGAAGAGGAAGGACACCACCCGACCCTCTTGACCGAGTGGGGCAAGGTCACGGTCACGTGGTGGACGCACAAAATTGGCGGGCTGCACCAGAACGACTTTGTCATGGGGGCTAAGACAGATGAGCTGTTCGGGGGCTGAAAAAGACCATGTCGAGGATACGAGGGGAGGTGTAAGCCGAAGATCGAGTACGACCCGTGTGATTGGGCGCGACTACGGTCAAGGAAGGCCCGCGTATCCGGGGATAGGGAGGAGCCATCGTATGAATCGATTCGAAAAGGAAAATTATCAGGTCACGGAACCTGTTGCGGAGCTCTTGACGGTGACCGAAAATCCACACCACCGCGCTATTCTGGAAAACTATCGGCGCCATATCCACCTCGAGCTAGCCGGGCAATACGAGAAGATTATCGCCCCCGACATGATGGTTGATAATCCTGTCTATCGGATCAACTGGGGAAAGCCAACAACCATTCGCGGCAAGCAAGAAGTGCTCGAGTTTTATCGCAGTGCTGCCGGGAAGTACGCGATGTGGAACTCAGAAGACAAGATCGCAGTCGCCGATTGGGGGGTGTGCGACGAGCTGACCTTCCACTTCCTGCTCACCGGCAAGGACCTCGAAGAATTTGATATCGAAGTCGACGATAAGACAGCACACTATCACTTCACAACCCGCCGAGCTTTCATTTGGCCGTATGATGAGTATGCTAGGCTCATCGGCGAACACCTGTACATGGACGAGACCAGTGCAGACGTTCAGCAAGTTGATCCTTCCGAGGTCATCACCCCCGAACGTGTAGCGGAGATCCACCAGGAACTCCTGAACCAGCTAGAATTCGCAGATTAATCGGGGCTGTAGAGCTACTGTAGGGCTAGTGTAGGAGGATCACAGAAGTCAATCGCCTGCCCTCACTGCGCAGCGGGCGTATGTCGTCAAGAACAGCTCTCTTAAGGGCAGACGCCCAGGAGCGCAAAGGCTCGCCCGACGGCAATCTGGACGTCGGGGGGCATCTCGGTTGAGCAATGCCATATGTAAGCTTCTTCAGCTCTATAATAGGAGCGGCTACCCGCCTGCTTCTTCGATGCGGTCGAGCAGCTCCCGTCGCCAAGCCTCGGTCTTCTTTACTTCGTTGAAGGTGTAGATGTGAAACCCGTCAACCCCGCAATTGGGATCGCCGAGGTAGGGCCCTAACTCTTCAACTAAATCGTCAGGACTGTAGCCACCAGGTAGTAGTAGTCGCACGAACCAGTTGCTGTGCTTCTTCAAAAAGTCAGCCGACCCGCCGATACCTATGCTGGAAGATATCTGCAGCAGCTTCCGCTTACTTACAGCTCCGGGCATCCCAATGTAGATCGGCAGCTCCACTCCCCACTCTCTTACGCGTCGGATCCAGTCAGAAATAGTGTTCGAGTCGAAGCAGATCTGGCTTACTATATAGGTGGCGTAGGGCCTCTTTTCGTACATCGCCTCTTTGATCGTCTCATCTTCAAGGAAAGGGTGGCCCTCCGGGTAGCCCGTGATGCCGATCTCCTCAAGCTCATGTCCAATCTTAGACATCGACTCCAACAGCCCAGGCGCGCCAGTAAACTCGCCGACGGGCTCCTTGGCGTCACCCCCTACTAC
>JALZCF010000057.1 GCA_030863245.1 Chloroflexota bacterium | reverse complement strand
TTCTTCGGAGATGCTCTCGCCATTGCGCGTGTAGCGAAGTTCGGGCTTGATGGCGCGCACGGAGAGACCCGCCGGGCGCTCCACCCCCTCGACACGGACGAGGATCTTTGCTCCCTGCCCGGTCACGGTGCCGAGTGGGATGATAAACTCCTGGGGTGAGATCTTGTCCGCGTGGGCGGGGGCAATGTTCGGGAAAACCTGCTTCACTTCCAGAATCTCGTACATCTTGGGCGTCTGGAAGAGGAGACTGACATCCTGGGCGGGCGTGCCTTCCACATCTTCCAGCAGCGCCTCGATGTCGTCGGCAATCTCGTCCGGCGAGGGAATGACCTCCGCCGTGCCACCCGTGAGTTGGGCAATCCGGCGCAGTTCATTCTCGTTCCACCGGTCGCCGATACCCCAGGCCTCAATCTGCCCGCCCACCTCGTTGATCTGGCGGGCGATCTCGTAGACACGTTCGATCGGTTCGTCCCCTTCCTGCTGGCCATCACTCAGTAGCAAGACGCGGCGGATGGCATCCGGTCGACTCCGGAATGCCTGAAGCGCCAGTTCCAGACCACGACCCATCGACGTCGTTCCCTGCGCGTTCAGTTGGTTCACGCGCTCCTGAACGCGGCCCAACCTACGTTGGACCTCCGACGCCGGCGTCGGCTCGATGATCTCACGGGCATAGGTATTGAAGAAGCTGACCTGGATCTCGAATGTATCTTCTTCCGGTAGGTGCGCCAGGATCTGCTTCACAGCTGCTTTCAGGGAGCGGATTTTCTCCCCAGACATGGAACCACTGGAATCGAGAACCAGCGACCAGAGCGTACGGGCCCGGCCTGTTGCCTGGAGCGCTTCGGGGTTAGGCATCACGTCGAAGACAAAGTCTGCCCGCGTCTGGTTTGCGCCGGCAAGGAGTTGCGTTTCTGACGGGTGTGGTGTGACGTAAAATAGGGGCATAGCTTTTCCTCACATTAAATGTCGTATACCAAAGTGGATCCGCCCGATCACTTCATCTGCATCCGGATTGTTCGGCGCCACGCGGAGGTAGTGACGGTAGGCATCGCGCGCATGGGCCGCAATCTGTGCCATGTTTTGGGCTTGGCCGACCAGCGGCCACTGCTTGATCCCGTCGAGCTGATTGCGTCGCCCCTTCTGGTACGCCTCAAACCACCAGTCTCCGAGCAGGCGGTAGTAGAGGGGGGTCTGCGTGCGCCCGCGCAAACTGTCAATCGCCTCGGCGGCGAGGTTCAGCGCGTCTGGGTCCTGCCCTGCTCGTTGCAGCAGGAGCTCGATCATGCGGGTCTGGGCGTCGACGAAGCGCACCGCATTCTCGCCCACGCGGCGCAGCACGTCGATGGACTCTTCGCTCCGGCCAATAGCCGCCAGGGCGTCGGCCCAATTCAGGATGGCCTCGGCGTTCGCGGGGTCCGCGCCGACGATCTGCGCGTACAGTTGCGCTGCCTCCACGTAGCGTTCCTCTCGGAGTAGGAGGTTGGCCAGCTTCTGGCGCGGCGGAAGCTCGCCGGGCTCGAGGCGGATGAGATCGCGGTACAGGCGCTCCGCCGCCTGGAGATCCCCTGCCTGCTCCGCGATCTGGGCGGCCACCATCACGAAGGAGCTATCCGATTGGGGGTCGGTTACCTGTTCGAGCGCCTTCAACTCTGACTGCGCCTGCTCCAGTTGCCCCATCTGGCCGAGGGCAACGCTCTTGAGTAACCGAGCGCTGGTGCTCCGGGCGTTGACTCGGAGGGCGGCCTCTGCCTGCTGGAGCGCCTCCTCAACCTTGCCCTGCACGAGCAGCTCGCCCGCCTGCCTCACGGTGGGAGCGGCGGGATCGTCCTCGGTCGGCACGGGAAGCGCAAGCAGGTGCCCGGTGGTGCGACTCAAGTGACCGGTGAAGAGGCGACTGACAACCGGCATGTGGAAATCGCCAACCGGGCGGGGTAGCCTGCCCTCCCGCCCCTGGATGAGGCGCAACACCCCCTCCAGCTGCGCGCGCAGATCGGCAAGGGTCTGAAAGCGGCGGCGCGGATCGAGTGCGGTGCCCCGTTCCAGTAGGTAATAGAGCTCTTCCGGGATCCACGGCACGCTCTCCATGGGCGGCATGTTGCCGTAGCCATATTTCATCAGATCGATGCCAAGTAGGCCCTGCAGCGTGCGACAGATTGTCGCCAGATCCATCGTGGGGGGCTGGAGAGAGACCCCACCGATCTCGGGCGGCGCGTAGCCGGCCGTTCCCCACGCCTCTACCGGCACCCCCTCGTAGCCATAGGCCACCCCTAGATCCAGCAGGACGTGCCGCTCCACGCCGGTCCCCTTCTCTTGGACGAGCTTGACCTGCCCGGGCTTGAAATCACGGTAGACCACAGGCGGCTTGCGACTGTGCAGATACTCAAAAGCAGGCAGCACCCCGAGGATCATCTGGAGCGCTTCCTCCGACGTGAACGCCTCCCCCTTTTCGGCGACCCGCTGCTCGTACAGGTCGTTCCAATCCGGGCCTTCCAGGTAATCCATCACGATGAAGGGGATCCGGCCCTTCTCGACAATGTCGCGCAAGGTAACGATGTTGGGGTGATCGATGCCCAGGAGGTTCTCCACCTCCTGGCGCGCGGCATTCAGTAAGTCCGGATCATCGCTGTTGAGAACCGCCTTGATGGCGACCGGCTTGCCCTTCAGGTTCAGGTCCTGCGCGAGGTAGACCGCTCCCATGCCGCCGCCGCCCAGCTTGCGCTCGACCCGGTAGCGCCCGCTCAGGAACTCGCCCGGCGTGAGCAGCTCGTCACGTTTGGCCTCTTTCGGGAACGGTTCGCCGCACTCGCGGCAGAACTGCGCGCCTGGCCGCTTCGGCGCACCGCAACTCGGGCACGTATCTGCTTGACGGACTGACGGGCCTACCGCCGCCCCGTTTCCCTGAGCACCTGCTAGAAGGGCGCGCGCCTCCACAAGGTTGACCCCGCACGAGTCACACACCGTGGCGCCAGGTGATACGGGCGAGTCGCAGACCGGGCATGTCTCCACAGGTGGCGCGGCAACGCCGATCGGGCTCGCAGCCGCCGGCACCGCGTTCAAGGCGACGCCGCAGTCGGGGCAGATGCCATCCGGAGGTTGTTCGATAGTCTGATCACATACAGCGCAGTAGACGGTCGGCATGATGTGCTCTTATCCCTCGCTCGTCACAGTGTCCACTAGCTCAAAACTCCCGCCGCGCACCTGGTTGATCGAGATGGTCGTGTCCGTCGTGTCACAGTTCTCATCAAAGCTCCACGACCCCAGAATGCCCTGGAAGTCCTCGGTCCCCTTCATGGCGCGCAACACAGCCGGCCTTGCGCGCTCTAGCAAGGGTGTGTCCCCCTCCGGCAGCTCGGCACGCTCGATGGCATCCAGCACGACCAGCGCGGCCTCGTAGCTCGGCGCGGCAAAGGCATCGACGCTCGGGCCGTAGCGGGCGCGGTACTCCTGCACCCATCGTTGCCCGGCTTCCGGAAGTTGCTCGAGCGGCGTTCCCACAAGGGTGGCAAAGATGCGCTCATCATCAAACGCGTCCGCCTCCTCGACAAAGGCATCTTCCGCAATCCCATCGGCCCCCATGAAATAGCCGTTGTAACCGCGGTCGCGAAGTTCCTGCAGGATGATGCCCGGCGCATGGGCGGTGGTGCCGCCGAAATAGACGAGCTCGGGATCGCCTGACAGAAGGGTGTCCGCGATCTCTGCAGCTCGCCGCCCGGATGGGCCCTGCTCCAGCACAAGTCGCCAGTTGATCCCGAGGGGGCCTGCCACGACCTCCAAGCCCTGTTCCTCCGCCTCCTGGGCAAAGAGCGTTGCCAGCCCCTCGCCGTACAGTTCTGTATCGTGAAAGATGGCGACCCGCCTGACGCCAAGGGTCTCGGCCGCATAGCGGGCGGCAGCCGGGGTCTGCAGATCGTCGGCAGGGACCACCCGGCAGTAGTTGCGCTGGTCCGGACCGAGCGGGGAATAGATCCACGGTTCATCCCCCAGCCCACTGCCTGGCTTGGTGAGGCCGGGATAGGTATTACCCGGCGAGATCATCGGAAGCTGCACGCGATTCAAGATGGGGATGGCGACCTTCGCCGCCCCAGAGTTGTAGGTGCCGATGTAGGCGATACAGCCGTGCTCGGCGATGGCGGCCCGGGCGTTACGGGCCTCCTGCGCCGTATCCCACGAGCCTGTTTCAGGCGACGTGTCATCCATCGCTACATAGCGCAGGCGGTAACTCGTCCCGCCGAGCTGTACGATTTCCTTCGCCTCTATCGCCTGCTCTATCGCGCGGCTCATCGCGACCGCCCGCTCGTTGGTACCGTCCGCAAGTGGGAGGCTGGAGCAGATAACAAGTTCCTCCGACTCATCCCCCGCCGCGCATCCCACCAGGAGAGCGGCAAGCAACAGGATGAGGAGGAAGATGATGTATCGAAAAAGGGGGGAATTCTGGACACTCATGTTTGGTCCTATCAATCAACACAAGTTGAATCATCGATATTTACGCAGACAGGGGTGCGAGGGTTGCACAATGCGGGAAGCGGAGCTATGCACATTGGAGAGAACTTGTACTACTCAGGTCTACTTACTTCGTTGTGGGCTAGGGTAGCAAGTGGCTGCCCTGACCAACAAGGCGGTACCGGTACGCATAGATGAGTAATTCCAAGCGGTCGGAGACATGCAGCTTGCTGTAGACCGAGGTGAAGTGGTGGCGGACGGTGGATTCACTAATGTGGAGCCGTTCGCCGATCTCCTGATTCTTGAGACCCTCTCCAAGAAGCTGGATCACCTCGCGCTCACGGCTGGTCAGCATCGCGATCCTCGTCTCGTCGGGAGATGACTCGTTCGGTCGTTGCATATCCGTAAGCATTCGAGCCATCATGGAACGGCTAAACCACAACTCCCCCTCATGCACCATGTGAATTGCTTTCACGAGGAGCTGAGGAGAGTCGCTCTTCCAGATCACGCCATGCGCCCCTGATTGCATGACCATAAAGCCTATCTCATCGCGTTCAGTGTCCGATAATACGATGAGCCGCGCGGGACCCGTTGCCGCGAGCAGCTCCGGCACGATGCCGAGTCCCTTGTCATCCGCATCAAAGAGGATAACATCAGGCTGCTGGATCGCAGCCGTTCGGATCAGCCGCTCGTCATTGTCGGCCTCGCCGATTACCTCCACATGGCGGCTCTCAAGTACGGTGCGTATCCCGGCGCGCATGAGGGCGTGATCGTCCACCAACATGACCCGGACCGGATTTACCGTGCTCATCGCGCGTTTCTCCCATTGCATTTCTGCGAACTATAACACATAACGGATGGGTAGGACTTTAAGGGAAGCTTAAGGTGATGGCACAACGGCTCCCACACCCGATACCAACCTGTTGTCCCTGATGGATGGCTACCAAAGCGTTGGGCCTCCAATTGTTCTGCGAGGTGCTTGGTTAACAGTGTGTTACGTTGCGAGCACGTTTAGCCAGGCTTCAGAGATCGTGGGAACTCACCGTCAAATAGACTCACGAGACGCATCAGATCGATGTAGGAGAAGATCTGCGTAATCTTACCATCCGCAACATAGAAAAGGCTCATCCCCTCGAGCGTGATGGTATTGCCAGTGGGCGGAATCGCCGCATATACCCCAAGGTGCGTGCCGTGCAGCACCCACCGGTAGACGACCTTATCCCCTGTCACCACCCTATCGAGAATGGTGAAGTTGAGATCAGGAAAGCTCTCCCGGAGTCTGACAACAAACGCTGATAAGTCTCCGGCGCCATGAATCCCGTCTGGGTCCACCGGACTATAGAAGCTCACGTTTGGGTCAAAAATCTCATCGGCAACGGCCACGTTTCCCTCACTCCAGAACTCTTGGTAGTAGCGGTCAACCAGTGCCTTGTTCGCTTCTGTGGACATGGGATAATCCCCTTCGCTGTTGGTGCCTATAATTGGTCGGGGCGATCTATAAGTATAATGCCAGTCGGAACCCAACGCCAAGGCTGAACAGTGCCGCCACCAACTGTTATCCCCTTCACATTCCCTTCGCCAACGTAGTGGTCCGTCACAGGTTATCTGTTGTCACGGCATTGAGAAACTCTTGTAGCCATCCCGGCACCGCCTCAGCATACTCCGCTCGGAGCGGCTCCGCCAGGCTAGACACGACGCGGTGCCACGTCAGGGCACGGCAGATCATCCCCAGTTGGTACGCTAGCCGGAAGGCTGTCAGCAACTCCTCGCGAGACGCGTAACCTGTCCACGGCTCTAGATAGATATCGCGAAGCTGCGCTAGCTCAGGCGCGCTATTCTCCAATTCGAGCCGCCACGCGATACTCCGTAGGGTAACGAGCAGGGTACAGAACGGGTGTGATACGCCGCTCTCGCCCCAATCTGAGAGGAGATAGCGGCCGTCGCGGACAAAGATGTTGGCATCGTGGAAATCCTCGTGGTGCAGCGTCTCCGGGATACCATAGGCAGCCAACCGCTCGCACATCTCAGCGACCCGCGGTGTGAGTTCGCGCAGGCGCTGGTACTCCTCTGAAGCGAGCCCCTCAGGCATGTCGATGCGCAGCGCCTCGGTGTTTGCCAGCAGTCCCTCGTACTGTGTCGGCAGCGTCGCCAGGCGCCGGTCGAGGGCGCCGAGCGTCAACAGCTCGTGGAGGCGCTCGGCCATCTCGAACTGAACCTCAGCGTAGAGTGGCAACACCCTGTGCCAATGCCAGAGCTCCTGGGTAGAGGGGATGCGGCTCCGAAGCGTCGTCCCAAAGTCCGGCATCAACATCCAGCCACACGCTAGATCTGCCGCTAGGACCGGCGGCACGCAGTCGGGCCGCCACTGCGCCAGCGCTTGGGTGAGCGCTGGCTCGTGTGCAAGCACCGCCGTGGTTGCCTTGAAGTAGATATCGCCCTCACTCGTCGGCACCCTCAGTACCGTCGACCAAGGCCGTACATGTGGTTGCTCGATCGGGCCGATCACCTCGATACCCTGTCGTTCTAGCTCAGCGTGAATCCACGCGTTGGTCTGCTCCAGCCATCCCGGCTGCGTCCAAACTAGTTCGTGATCCTGATCCACCACCATTTCTCCTCCGTTTCCTCGATTAGTACAGATTGCTCTTCTGGTCCCTACTCCCCCGCCCCGGACACGAGTGGTAAATAGAGCTCTTGGGCAGTCGGGGTGCTCGTGGCTGTGGGCGTTGGGGTCCGGGTTGGCGTAGCGGTTGCGGTTGGTGTCGAACTGGGCCGTGCCGTCGCCGTCGGGGTAGAGGCGCTGGTTGGTGTTGAAGTAATGGTAAGCGCGGCTGTCGCGGTTGCCGTGACCGTGAGGGTGGGGGAGGGCGTGCGCGTTGCCGAAGGTGTTGGGGTAGGGGAAGCCCAGTTCAAGGTGACGCTATCATCGTTGGTGCCGCTGGCCCCGGTGTCAGTAATCATGAACTGCTTTAACTCCTCAAAGGTCTGACTCTCGTTCTTGTACGTTCGAAGCGCGACCTCCATCGTGTTGCCTCCTCGGAAAGGCACCTGGAAGCTGTAGGGTATCTCCACATGATTGCCCAAGGAAAGCTCGCCGCTCTGGGTTCCCCTCGCATAGACGGTTCCTTCCAAGGATACCTCCACTTCAATCGTGACGGCCGGATCGGAAAACTGGTCATTGTACAGAATCAGGGTGCGATGGAGGGTTTCCCCTTCATCTACGGTAGGCAACGCGCTCCCTATGAGCGGCTCGATGCCGAGATCGTCGTAGGCCTTGTCAAATAGGGCCACCGGCGCAAAGCTGTTTTTGATATGGCGGAGCTGCGGATCATCGCCGCCCTCCCAGGTCCACTGAAGCGTGTAGGGGCGGATGTCGGCGAAATTGGTGTAGCGCAGGCCTCGGCTTACCGACCCCTGCCACCAGCGGTTTCGCTCGCCGTTGGGGCCGTAGTCGGTCAGAAACTCACCGATTGTGGGGCAGGCTGTTGGTGGATGCGCAGGACGCGGATGTTCAAACCCAAGAGCGTGTCGACCGTCTTTGGCCAGGTATCGGGTGTGACATAGCGATAGCGGCTGTCGCGAAACCCTTGGCCATGGTAGTTCATGTTTTCTCCCCAAAGGTTCAGCCGTGTCCCGTTGAGATAGAATTGATTATCCTCGATCCAGATTTCTCGAAAGCCGAAACGCTTCCACTCCTGGTCAAGTGTGGACCGTGCTTCGACCAGCCGAGACTCAAGGGTATATAGCTCGGGAGTCTCAGGATTCCACAGCGCAGGGTTCTCCCAGGGGGTGGTGAGGGTGACTGTCTTGCTTTCTCCAGGGTCGAGGGTGATCCAAGGCTGGGATATTCGCTTCTCAAGGGTGCCGTTCCGAACCGCGTCGGCATGCAGGGTGACCGCGTGTGCCTGGGTATCCGCGTTCGTTAGGGTGTAGTCAATCGTAAGCGTTTTGTCGCGATATGAGGTCTGGACAAAGCTATCCTCGATATGCACCTTGCCGTAGGCCCGCATCCAGGTATCAAAGATAATGCCCCACTGCTGCTCGTGGCCAAACCAGCCTACGGGCCAGAGCGGGGTTCCCGAGGCATCGACGATTGGCTGCTGGTTCCCTCCCCTTACATGAACGCTGACCGTGAACGTCTCGCCGGGCTCCACATAGGGGGTGATATCGGCGCTAAAGGAGGTCCAGCCGCCGACATGGTTGGCCACATGTGTATCGTCGACATAGACATCCGCGATATGATTCACTCCCTCGAACTCCAGCTTGACGACTTTCCCTTGCCAGCTACTGGGGACCGTCACCTGCCGCTCATAGACGGCCTCGTCGGTCGTGAACCCAGGCTGAGCATCCCACGCCTCGGGGACCGGGATCGTCGTGGTT
>JALZCF010000044.1 GCA_030863245.1 Chloroflexota bacterium | reverse complement strand
GTCGGAGAGCTTGGGCTCGCCGCGCGCATCGAAGAGGACATTTTCCGGTTTCACATCGAGATGGAGGACCCGTTGGGCGTGGGCGGCCTCCAGGGCAGCGGCGATGCGGTCAACCAGGTAGCGGGCCTCCGCTACCGGGAGGGGGCCGGTGGTGAGGCGCTGCCGGAGGGTCCAACCGGGAAGCAACTCCATGACCAGGAAGGGCTGCCCATCCGCCACGCCGGCATCATAGAGCGTCACGATGTTGGGGTGGTTCAATTTGGCCACCATCCGCGCCTCGGCCAAGAAGGCGTCCTGTTCCATGTCGGACAGAGCACCGTCAGGGCGCATCATCTTGATAGCGACAGAGCGCTCCAGATGCGTATCCCAGGCGCGATAGACAGTGGCCATCCCCCCCTCGCCGATCATCTCGATGAGCCGGTAGCGGCCGCGCAGCAACTGTTCTTTCATTCGATGCCCTCAGGTTCGATTATCAGGTATAGAGCCGTTTTCATCCTTCATCCTTCCGTAACACCCCCATACCCTCACACTCCCACACCCCCACACGCCGTTCCGCTCCCCGCTCCCCGCTCCCCGCTCTCCAACTGATTGTAGTGCCGGAGCGGAGCGGATCGAAATAGCCGGTCGGTGCGATGGGCTATCGGATAACGAGCGGCAGGTAGAGCTGTGACGCGTGGGTACCAACGGTGACGGTGGCGGTGGCGGTGGTGTTGCCCGCATAGGCCGCGCTGGTGATGGTGGTTCCCAGGGGCACGTAGTCGTGCACCCGCACGGCGAAGGTGATGGTGGCCGATTCGCCGGGTGCCAGATCGCCCTGCCAGCGAATGTGATCCGCCGCGGCATCATACTCCACGAC
Organism: Chloroflexota bacterium; assembly: GCA_030863245.1. Lineage (GTDB taxonomy): Bacteria > Chloroflexota > Anaerolineae > Ardenticatenales > Ardenticatenaceae > JALZCF01. The sequence goes on along the minus strand of JALZCF010000044.1, from coordinate 1,961 downwards.
GCCGCTGGTCGCCGCAGCGGTGCCTGCCAGGTAGCTCAGGGGGGCCGCGATGGGATCGTACAGCACAATGTCGTTTGCCGGTGTGCCACCCTGATTGGTGACGGTCAGGGTATAGTTGAAGGCTTCCCCTGGTTGAACCACCGCGACATCTGCCCTCTTGTCGAGCTCCAGTTGCGCTACCTGCTCGCACTCGGGACCCGCGATCTCGCCAAAGGCTTCATCCGGACCGACGACGGCCACATCGGTGACGCCGACGTCCCACGGTTCATCCAAGGTGAGGGTGAAGATACCCTCCGCGAAGCCCGCGCCCGTCTCCCACTTGATACCATCCACTCCCGTGTCCGGGTCCGGCGTTACCAGCTCCCATGGGTCGGGCTCGGCGTCCAGCACCTCGACGCAGGCCGGCAGCCCCAGCACCCAGTGGCTCAGGTCTTGGGCCGCCGGCAGCTCCTCGACATGATACTGCCACACAGAGGTGCCATCCGCTTCGTAGTCGACGCCCAGGAAGGTGATCTGATAGCCGTTGGCGAAGGTCACCGTATCGGGTAAATCGCCAATCCTGGTGGTGGCGGTGGCAATCTCGTCGCCCAGGTATGCCGCGTTGAAGACGGTGGCAGCGGGGGGCAGGTAATCATGGACCCGCGCTTGGAAGGTGATGGTGGCTGCCTCGCCCGGCGCCAGGTCGCCCTGCCAGCGGATCAGGTCATCCTCCGCGTCATAGGCCACGATGCCCTCGTCAGCTTGCACACTGTCTGCAATGTAGGTGGTGCCGGCGGGAATCGGATCGTGTACCACCAAGTCTTCAGCGAGATCCGCCGTCTCGTTATCGACAAGAATCGTATAGGTCAACTCATCGTCGGGTAGTGCCTCCGTCGGCTCGACGGTTTTCTCGAAGTCGATGAAGATCTCCGCTGCCTCGATGGTCGTGGTGGCGGTGGCATCGATGTCCTCTGCATCCTCGACATAGACGCGGTTTTCAATAACGGTGCCCGGGTCAACGTCCTCATCTACCTCCACCCGGAAGATAATGGTCGCCGTCTCATCCTCGTCCAGATCGCCTTCCCAGCGGATCAGGTCATCATCCTCATCATACAACACGATGCCTTCGTCACTTTGCGCACTGCCTGCAACGTAGGCGGTGCCGGCGGGAATCAGGTCGATTAGAACCAGGTCATCCGCGTCCACGTCGTCTGTGTCGTTGTGCACCACAATCGTGTATTCCAGCTCGTCGCCGGCTTGGGCGACCGTGGGGTCGACGCTCTTGTCGAGGTCGATGTCAAGCTCCGGCTCCTCTTCCCCTATCTCGCAAATCGGCCCCGCGATCTCGCCATAGGCCAGATCGGGGCCTTTGGCGGCCACATCGGTGGTGCCGACCGCCCAGTGCTCATCGAGCGTGAGGGTGAAGATCCCTTCCTGGAAGCCCGCGCCGGTTTGCCACTTAATGCCGCTCAGCTGCGCGTTCGGATCGGGATTGACTAGCTCCCAAGGTTCGGGACCAGCGTCAAGTACGTTCACACAACCGGGTAAGGCCAGTACCCAGTTGCTCAGATCCTGCGCGCTCGGTAACTCCTCGACCTCATACTGCCACACGGAGGTGCCATCCGCCTCGTAGTCGACCCCCAGGAAGCTGATTCGATACCCGTTCTCCAGCGTTACTGTTTCAGGTGGTCCTCCCTGTAGCATTTCCATAGAGAAAGTGGACGGCTCAGACGCCACCGCGGGACGACCTACCATATGGGCGAAGCTCGTCGGCATGCTGAGTAGCGCGAGCGCAAGAACATAGAGTGGAATAAAGAGAACAATATAAAAACGCTTCATCGCGTGCTCCTTAACTGGTTCGTAGTACACACTTCAGTGTGCCCCCGCCTTCGCTCACATTGAAGCGTGTACTACGAACCGTTGTGCTTTGTTGCGGCGTTTCACACCGCAACTGCTGTTAGCCGGTTACCTAAGCTGAGTGG
>JALZCF010000019.1 GCA_030863245.1 Chloroflexota bacterium | reverse complement strand
GAATGGTACGTCGCCAGAGGCGATCGAGCTTGAGGTTAAGGTCATCGATCCGGTGATTGCCGGACATAGGGTATTGGCCGTGGTAACGCGGTAGACCACCACTATGACAAAAACAGGCGACAGCCGAAATGATGCCCCCTAGGCGAGTGACTCGCATCTTTTCACGCAGTACCTGCGGCGGATCGCCCACGATTCAAAGTAGGGTATGGCTGGTGACGAGATCGAAAGTCGCACTAGGAAAAGGGAGTTGATAGGCATCGGCTTCTCGTAGCTCGACGCGCCTTGACAGTTGTTCGCGCTTCAGCAATTCGCGCCCCATCTCCAGCAGCGTCCGGTCCAGGTCCACGCCTACGACCTGAACATCATGGTAAGTTTCCGCTAGCAGGCGGGATAGGAAACCAGTGCCGCAGCCAACATCCAAGATACGCATGCTGCTCCCGGCTCCTAGATATTCCATTAAAAGGAGTATATGTTCAGCCCGATAGGCGAAGCGCCAGGCAAGTTCCAGGCCCTCGCCCTCAAAGTAGCCACTTACCGACTCTGCAGGTTGAGTAGGATTTACCATATCTTCAGGCACCCCGCACCTCCCTGTAGCACCTTATTAGGCAGCGACTAGGTGGATCGTTGAAGTGACCCCCGCAAACCGGCCCGAACCGGCTTGCGGGGGTTAACTTAGGCGACGTGGTAAATGTCTTACCGTTCAATGGGTACGCGCACAGAACTGCCCCATTCGGTCCACGAGCCATCATAGTTGCGCACATGGGGATAGCCCAGGAGCTGGCTAAGCACAAACCACGTGTGGGCGGAGCGCTCCCCGATACGGCAGTAGGCGATGACGTTCTTGTCGGGTGTGATGCCCTGGCCGCCGTACAGTTTCTCCAATTCGTCCCGTGACTTGAAGGTGCTGTCCTCGCGCACTGCGTTCGACCAAACGATGTTCTTAGCGCCCGGAATGTGGCCGCCGCGCTGCGACCCTTCCTGCGGCAGGCTCTCCGGCGCTAGCAGCTCACCCCGGTACTCGGCTGGTGAGCGCACGTCCACCAGCGTCACGTTCTGCTGCAGCCCCGTCAAGACCTGATCGCGCAGCGCGCGCACGCTGCTATTTGGTTCCTTCGCTTGGTAGTCGCCCTGCTCGATCTCAGGCGGCTCGGTGCTTAACGGACGGTCCTCCGCGAGCCACTTGGCGCGGCCACCGTTCATCAAGCGCACGTCCTCATGACCATAGTATTTCAAAAGCCAGAAGGCGTAGGCAGCAAACCAGTTGTGGTTGTCGCCGTAGAGGATGACTGTCGTGTCGTTACTGATGCCGGAGCGGCTCATGAGCTTCTCAAAATTCTCCTTGCTGACCACATCGCGCCACACCTGATCCTGCAGCTCCTGCTGCCAGTTCCAGCCCATAGCGCCCGGGATGTGGCCCTGTTCATAGGCGCGGGTATCCACATCCACCTCGACCACACGCACGTTGGGGTCATCCCTGTGCTGGGCCACCCACGCCGTACTCACCAGCGCGTCAGGGTTAGCGTAGCCATTGACTTCCATCTGTGTTGTATCTGCCATTGTAGTACCTCCCTTAGTAGAGATGAGATTGATAAAAGGGGTCAGGCTAGCAGGGATGCTAACCTGCAACGGCCGTCTAGCCGACGCCGTTGTTACACGTAGCAGGTAGACGATTTCGGCGCGTTGCCTTCACTATGGACTTGTATTATCTGGTATAATCTGTCATACGGTCGCCATGTTACTGGACAAGTGCGACCAAATTGCGACCAGACTACGACCAGAAGGTCCTTGTGAGATGAACGATTTAACCCTCTCTTTTTTGGGCACCTTCCAGGTCACGTTAGACGGGCACACCATCACCCACTTCCGCAGCGACAAAGTCCGTGCCTTGCTGGCCTACCTGGCGGTTGAGGCCGACCGACCTCACGACCGCTCCTACCTGGCTGGTCTTCTGTGGCCGGAGATGCCGGAAGCGGCCGCGCGCCGCAACCTCACACAAACCCTTGTGCGCCTGCGCCGCACGGTGCGAGATGAACAGGCCATGCCACCCTTCTTCTTGGTGACGCGCCAGCACCTCCAGTTCAACCTCGACAGCGCTTGTCGCTTGGATGTGGCTGACTTCACGCGCCTCTTGGAGCATGAGCCGGTTATCGCTGACCGGGAACGCGCGGTTGCCTTGTACAAAGGGGAACTTCTGCCCGGTTTCTCGTTGCCGGATTGCGAGGCCTTCGACGAATGGCTGCTGCTCAAACGAGAGTATTTGCAGCGGCTGGCGTTGGAGGCGCTGGATGCCCTAACGAACGCTTACCTCGAGATAGGCAACTACAGGCGGGCGGAGCGGTATGCCCGCTGGCAGTTGGCACTGGATCCATGGCGGGAGGCGGCCTATCGCCAATTGATGCGCGCCCTAGCCTATAGTGGGCAACGCAGTGCCGCCCTGGCGCAGTACGAGAGCTGCCGGCAAGTGCTAGACGAAGAGGTGGGTATGGAACCGAGCCCTGCAACCACTGCCCTCTACCGGCGTATCCGGGCAAGCCCGAGTGGCCGACAGCACACCTTACCTGCCCAACTGACGTCCTTTGTCGGCCGCGAAGCGGAACTGGCCGAGGTAATGCGCCTGTTGCATGATCCCACTTCCCGGCTGCTGACTGTGGTGGGACCCGGCGGCATCGGCAAGACACGGCTAGCGCTTCAAGCGGCCGAGCAAACGCGTACGCACTACCTTCATGGGGTATACTTCGTCTCCCTGGCCAGCCTAAGTGCACCGGATTTACTCCTGCCCGTGCTTGCCAACGCGCTGGATGTTATGTTGCAAGGGCAGGAGGAGCCCAAAGTACAGGTATTGAACTATCTGCACGACAAGGAACTGCTCCTCCTGCTGGATAACGTTGAGCACCTTTTGCCAGGTGCCGCCCTGCTCATCGCGGAATTGCTGACGGCGGTGCCCCACCTCCACCTGCTCGTGACTAGCCGCGAGGCCCTGCACCTTTACGGCGAGCGTGAATATCCCGTTCCCCCGCTCGGGCTGCCGGACCTCCAGCACCTCCCACCCGTCGAAGAACTCTCCCACGTGCCCGCCGTGGCGCTCTTCGTGCAGCGGACCCGGGCGGTCAAGCCCGATTTTGCCCTAACCGACGAGAATGCCCGCGCTGTGGCGGAACTCTGCGTGCAGCTGGATGGACTGCCGCTGGCACTCGAATTGGCCGCGGCGCGCAGCAAAATGCTCTCGCCACAAGCGATGGTGGCGCGCTTAGATCGCCGCTTCAGCTTGCTGACAGGAGGCGCACGAGATCGGCCACCGCGCCAGCAAACGTTGCGTAATACTATCGATTGGAGCTATGACTTGTTGAAGGCAGGGGAGCAGAAACTGTTCAACCGCTTGGCGGTATTTGTGGGTGGCTGCAGCCTGGACGCCATCGAGGCCGTGTGCACTAGGGGTGATCGCCTGATTGACCCCTTTGAAGGGATAGCTTCCCTCCTCAATAAGAGTCTATTGCGACAAGAAGC
>JALZCF010000728.1 GCA_030863245.1 Chloroflexota bacterium | reverse complement strand
CACCACGCACAACACGTCGCACGGGTCCTTCGATACAGAGCAAGGATCCATCTTCGTGCTCGCACATCCCGCACAGACCGATCGCGCAGCCCATGTAGGCTTCCCAAGAGAGTTGGGCAGGGATGCTGTAGTGGAATGCTAGGGCCTCGAGCGCATGGAGCATGCCGTGGGGGCCGACGGCGTAGATGCCGTCTACCTCGCGGTTCTCCAGGAGGCGCTCGACGGGTTGGGTTGCGAGGCCTTTCTCGCCCCGTGAGCCATCGTTGGTGGTGATAAGGACAGGAACGTTGAGCGCCTCGAATTTCTCAACGCCGATGATGTCCGCCGCGGTGCGGCCACCGATGACGACGAGTGGCTGCTGGCCACGTGCCCGTTGCTCGCTCGCGAGCCAGGCCAGGGGGGCGACCCCGTACCCTCCTCCGACGAGCACGGGACGCCGCCCGACGGGCTCGAATGGTTGTCCATAAGGACCACGAAACCAGAGTGTATCCCCCACTCGCAATCCGTGCATCGCCTGTGAGAATGGTCCGACGGCCGCAACGGTCAAGGAGAGGGGAATATTGTCGGCCAGCGAGAAGGGCTTCTCATCACGGCGCGGCAGCCACGCCATCACAAATTGTCCCGGCCTCGCCTCTGGCGTCTCTCCATTGAAGATGAAGGTCTTGATGCGGTAATTCTCCTCCACGATCGCCTCCACCTTCAAGGGCTGCGGCGTCAAAGCGAAAGGCCCAGCAGGACGATAGACGCTAGCTGTTGTGGATTGAGTTATCCCATTATCTATTGAGTCGATCATAAGTTCAACTATGCGCTAGCCCTCTAATCTCCTCTAGAGATGTGACGCCGCGTGCCTCCAACCACTGTAGCATCTCGTCGGCGATCTGGCATAGCGCATCGACGCCGCGGTAGTAGACGGCGCTGCCGATGCCGACGGCGGTGGCGCCTGCCATGAGTAGTTCGATGGCGTCGGCGCCGCTGTTCACGCCACCGGTTCCGATGATGGGGGTGTGTGGCACTGCCTCGGCAATCTCGTAGATGCAGCGCACGGCAATCGGTTTGAGGGCGGGGCCGCTGAGGCCCCCACTCCGGTTCGTGAGGATGGGCTTGCCGCTCTCGATGTCGATCACCATGCCCGGCATCGTGTTGATGGCGGTGATGCCATCTGCCCCCGCCGCCACGGCATCCGCCGCGATACGTCCGACGTTCGGTACATTGGGCGCAACCTTGACAAACATCGGTATGCCTCGGGCCTCGCACAGCGGTTTGACGGCAGCCGCGACGCTCGCGGCCCCAGCACAGGAGGCTGCGAAGGGCTCACCGAAATCGTCATGCACGTTCGGGCAGGAGATGTTCAATTCTAGGATATCGGGCTGGGCCTGAAGGACTGTCTCGGCGACCTGGGCAAATTGCTCGGGCGTGCCGGCAAAGATGGAAGCGATCAGGGCTGTGCGCGTGGGCTCCAACGCCTGCTTCGCCTCCGCCAGGAGCGCCGCCTCGTGCTCGGCACCCGGATTCGGCAGACCAACCGCGTTGATCAGCCCCTGCCCCCAATCGAAGCAGATCGGGTTGCGATGGCCGACGCGTGGCTCCGGTCCGGCGCTCTTCGCCGTTACAGCGCCCGCACCTGCCTCCGCAGCGCGATATAACAAAGTGGCCGACGTACCGATGATCCCGCTCGCCAGCACCAACGGATTCCGCAAGGAGACGCCTGCTAGAGTTGTGTGAAGCATTGTTCTCCGAAAAAAGCGCCGCTCGATGGTGGCGGCGCCCTCGACTAGCACTGTTGGCAGAGTGTAGGCGGAAGGAGAGGAATGGTCAATAGGAGGGAGACTTGTGGGAGCTATCCTGCTGGGCTCGCTCGTCGCAGCCAGTACCATGCGTGGGCCCAGCCACCGGCGGTGTCCTCGCCGATCTCCTGTTGCTCAAGCGTGAAGTGGGGGGCGAAGAGGGTGGCGACTTGCTCGGGCGAGATGCCGATGGAACCGGTGGAATGGTTGCGGGGCAGTCCCGCGTATAGCATGTAGTAGGCGCCCGGGGCGGCCAAGTGTGCTAGGTGTTCGGCGTAGCGAGTGCGCCCTTCGGGCGTGAGGCTGTGCAGGCAGCCGATATCGAGGAGATAATCGAAGGGGCCCTCGATGGGCAACTCGTCAAGCCGGGTCACGTCGCCGTGGTAGAAGCGCACGCCTACCTCGCTCGCCACTGCCTTTTTCCGGGCCTGCTCGATGGCCCGCTCGACGTAGTCGACGCCGATGGCGTCCCAGCCATGGCGCGTCAGATAGAGCACGTTGGTGCCTGTCCCGCAGCCCAGGTCCAACGCTCGTCCCGGTGCTGTGGTACGGACGAACTCCTTGACCTCGGGTGGCGTCTCCCTGGTATCCCAGGGTGTCTGACCTCGAAAGTAGCGCCACTGAAAGCTCAAGCGACGACGTAGCTCAGCGGGGAAGAGGTGGAGGAGGGAATGGACAAGGGAATCCAGAAAGGCGTTCATTGCTTGCCTACTATCACCACTCAGGCGGACCCAGGACCTCATCGGCGTAGTAGCCGCGATATTCCTCGGGGAGCAGGCGGGCGATAGCATGTATGATGCGCCGAGTGCCTACCTCGAGATTCTCCTGGCGGTTCTTCTCAGGGTCCTGTTCTAGTTTGAAGGGCTCGCCGACCCGAACGAAGACGTGGGGACGGCGCAATTGCTTCCACTCCCTGATTGCATTTTCCTGTCCCCAGATTGCCATGGGCACGATCCAGGCCTCGCTCTTGAGCGCGATATAGGCGGCGCCCTCCTTTGCCTCGATCAGCTTGCCGGTCTTGGAACGGGTACCTTCCGGCGCAATGCCGATGGCATC
>JALZCF010000726.1 GCA_030863245.1 Chloroflexota bacterium | reverse complement strand
GCGCTGTGTGGCGGTGGATCCGTTCAATCGTGATCGGGTGTATTGTGGGACGTCGGGGAATGGAGTGTGGTGGAGTGAGGACGGGGGCGGGACGTGGCAGGCGGTTGGGGAGGGGGTGGGGTATGATGAGGTGACGGCGGTAGCGGTGAGCCCAGTGGAGGAGGAGAGTGGGCTTGGGGTGGTGTATGTGGGGACGGAGCCGAGCCGGGTCTTTCGGTCGGTGGATGGGGGCGCGTCGTGGGAGGAGCAGTCCGGGCTGACGGAGTTGCCGAGCGCGGATAGCTGGAGTTTCCCGCCTAAGCCCTACACGCACCATGTGCGGTGGATCGAAGCGGACCCTCATGTCGAGGGGCGGATCTTCGTGTGTATCGAGGCGGGGGCGCTGGTGCGCAGCCTAGATGGCGGGGAGACGTGGGTGGACCGCGTGCCGGGCGGGCCGTATGATACGCACACGTTGGCCACGCACGTGCGGGCGGCAGGGCGGGTGTACTCGGCGGCGGGAGATGGCTACTTTGAGAGCTATGATGGGGGCGAGAGCTGGGAGCAGCCGATGGCCGGCCTACGACACCGGTACGTGGTGGGGCTGGCAGTGGATCCGGCTGATCCGGATGTGATCGTCGTCTCGGCTGCCAGCTCGCCAAGACGGGCGTACAACGCGGGGGTGGCTGAGTCCTACCTGTATCGACGGGCGGGGGAGGAGCCATGGGAGGCGATCGGCGAGGGGCTGCCCGCCCCGGAGGGCATGACGATCAACATTCCCGCGTCGCACCCTGCGGAGCCGGGCGTCTTCTATAGTGCGAACAACCATGGCGTCTACCGTTCGAGCGATGCAGGGCTTTCTTGGAGCCAACTGGACATTGAGTGGCCGCAGGCGTACCGCTCACAGCGCGTGCAGGCTGTGGCGGTGGTAGTTCGCAAGATGGAGAATAATGTCTGATTTTGGAGGATTTTAGGCGAGAAATCGCGAAAATGCAGCCTAGACCGATGGCGTAGAGGTCCTGGATGATGCCGTCATGGAGGTCCATCGCGAAGCGCTGCCGCTCCTCGAGCACCGCGCTCGAGCCGTTGCACCAGCCGCGCGTTGGCCAGGACCGTCGCTGCCTGGGCACTGAACAGGAGCAGTTCCTCTCGCGTCGAGGTCGCTGCCTTTGCCGTCCGGCACCACATCTGGAACTACCTCCCTGAACCAACCGTTGGCTGAGCGGTATGTTAGCCCCAAGTGCCAACAGAGACGGCATGTCGCCACGTCCCTTCTAGGCGCTCACGACAACTATCACAGAGCCAATCGTCCGGCCGCGCCAACCGACCTTCACAAGCACCACACAGCCGGTCGACCTCCGTCCAAATGGGAAAAACGCCTCGCCTCACATCACCTGCTTGTCCCGCCACCCTGCCCTGTCCCTTCCCTTTGACCTCCACGCCAACCCCCTCTCTGCCACCATACTGGGGCAACTACCCTCTCCCATCCGCATTCCACATTCCGCACTCCCCACCGGCCTGTCAAAAAAGCTAGGAGATACCTCCCTGAGTACCTCCTAGCCAACGCCTGTGGCCTCGTGCGCCAGTAGTCGATGCCACTGCAGGACTACTTGTTCAAGTATCAGGTATTATCTGCCCAAACGCTATGGCGGTATGTCACACAAACTGAGTGACATTTATCACGCCTTTGTTTGTTGAACGAGGCCGCTATAGACCCGTCTTCTGCTTTACCTACAGGAAGTCCAGAATCAACCATGCCACCTCTTGTGGCTTCTGGAACGCCACGTCATGGATGCCACCCGCCCAGCAATACACGAAAGGAGGGGGATAATCATACATTTCGATGACCAGTCAATTCAGTTATCCTATACTCCATCTCGGGGTCGGTAGAGGAGTAGCGGAAGGTCGCTGCCCCGCAGCACCTTGTCGCTGACGCTGCCGAGCAGCAAGCGTTGTAGTCCCCCACGGCCGTGAGTCGCCATGGCGATGAGGTCCATGTTGTGCTGCTCAGCGCATTCCATAATCGCGACGGCGGGGCGCTTGTGCGTCTCAATCTGTGTCTCGACCTGTACGCCTTGATCTCGAAGCTGTTGGGCAGCTTTCTGAAGATACATCTCCGCGGCGGTTTGGCGTGCCTCGGTCGAATCATCACGCATCTCCCCCATGCTAGGAAGGGCTCTTGCGCCGGGTGGAACGCTAGGGTCAATAATGTGCAGGAGCCGGAAGGTTGCCCCCATCGTTCGGCCGAACCGCAAAGCGGGTAGCAGGATTTGCTCGGCCGCTGCCGACCCGTCCAACGGAATCAGAATCTGCCGGCAGGTAAACGGCACGCTGTCGGCGGGAGCGTCCGCATGGAGACGCCGGAGCAAGAGGGGGACCGGACTTAGACGAACCAGTGTCTCGGCAATGCTCCCCAACCACAAGCGCTCGAATCCACTGTAGCCGTGTGTGGTCATGACGATTAGGTCACTTCCGCTGGAAGTAGCGTGTGCAGCGAGCGTCTGCGCAATCGGCCCATCCAGCAGATCACCTATGATCTCGATATGGGCTTCGTTTTGAAGGCGGTCGCGTAGCTTCTCTAGATAGGTCCGCTCGTGTAGCTCATGTAGCGGTTGGAGTTGCTCGTCAACGACCGGTAACCCCTCCATATAGATGGGGTGATACGGGTTGTGCACGTGCACTAGGCGCAGGGTCGCCCCGGAGCGCTGGGCGAGGATGTGCGCGATGGTTAGCGCTTGTTCGGCTAGGGATGAGCCATCCAGTGGGACAAGGATCGAGTCGTACATGATACCTTCCTCTCTCAATTCTAGTACAAGGTGCCAGAGATAGCGGCAGACTTCCTTCTGATCACGCCAGGCGTCAAATCGGATTGGATGCCCGAAGGTCTTGAAGGAGCACGTAAGACGGTAACTAAGGTGAAGTATATCACAGGCCCATCATCGCGGCCGAGTGCATGGCGCTCATCGGCGATCGAGGGAATCTGTGAGATGGCACGGCTGCAGGACGTGGACGTGATCGCAATGACCACGCACGGCGCGGCAGACCTCCGGCACTCGACGGTAGGGAGTGTGGCGGACAGGGTGATCCGCATGCTCATCTGCCTGTCCTGCTCGTTCGTGTCAGCGATGAGGCCGTCTCGCCACGCCCCCTGCAATTCGCCAAGCATCCGGTCTATGCAGATCAACTTGTGCCCCGTATTGAAGCGACGCTGGCGATGGAGCTAGCGGAGGATGTGCAGTATCTGGAGCAGGCCGGCTTCAAGGCATCGGTGGCCGTACGCTTCGGCGCGCCGGCCGAGGCCATCACGCGCTTTGTCGCAGAGGAACAAATCGACCTGGTGGCGGTGGCGACGCATGGCCGCAGCGGTCTGCTACATCTGGCCCTGAGCAGCACCGTGGAATCCGTCCTGCGACGTGTCAACGTGCCGGTTCTGATGGTACGCCCCGTTCGATCACCTACCATCACCGAAGGCAGGCAGACCACTCGCGAGAAGATGCGTAGGGAAATCGTACGGTAAACATATCGCACCCTGCAAGCGTAGTCTGGTATACTTAACCATGTTTCTCCTCCTTCGAGAGATAGTGGACTGAGGCTGTGCCAGCGTAGCCATGGCCTCTTCTGCTATCGCAAGCCCCTGAGTCGAACAAATCCCATGCACACTGGTGTCCATGAGAAAGAGGTTTTAACCGCGAGGGGAGAGCAACAAAATGACGGGTCAAGAAGATCCTTGGAAGAGTAGGCAACCAATAGAGGCAACACACGGAAAGGAGCGCCTTTGCATAACAGAGGAGAAACCACTGCGAGGGATCGATCCAGAGATTGAGGCGCGCGCTATGGCCTGCCTCAAGAAGAGCAGAACAGGTTCCGAAATACGGGAGCATGATCTCGTACCGTCTGGTTATACGTAAGGTCGCCTAACTGTGCATGGGCTATCCCAGCCAAAGCAAACAGAGCCGCCACATGTGGCGGCTCTTTACTTGTGCGATCTCCTAGTTGATCGACCCTAATCCGCACTTCGCACTCCACATTCCGCATTCCGCATTCCGCATTCCGCATTCCGCATTCCCCACTCCCCTTGACGGACGAGACCGTTCGCGTCAAGATTAAGAAGACCGAGCACGCTCGTTCCTGTACTCGCGACTGACACCTGACACCGGGACCATGACGATGTCACTCTCACCAGATAGACCCCGGCGCAGCTCGTTCAGCGCCCTCGATGGGCTCCACCGCATCACCCGAGCGGCCAATTCAACTCGCTCGCTTGCCACCGCCCTGCAGACCGTTGCCGAGACGGTCGCCGATGTCATGGATGCCGATGCCTGCTCGCTCTTCCTGTTCGAGCCCGATGAGAACCGCCTCTACTTACGTGCGACCAAGGGGCTCAATCCCAACGCCGTCGACGGGATGAGTCTTACGATCGGACAAGGCATCACCGGACAGGCTGCCCAGGCAGGCCACCCTATCGTCGTGGACGACGTGCAGCGGGATTCGCGCTTCCATGTGGATCCCCGGCTGAACGAAGCCCACTACGGCTCGATGGTCGCCGTGCCCATCATCCTCTTTGCCCACCAGGATGGGAGTCCACGTAATGATGAGTTGTTGGGCGTTGTCACCGTCCAACACGTCACGACGCGCGCCTTCACCGAGGAAGAGGTGCACTTTCTGGAGGTTGTTGCCGGCGAGCTGGCGTTCTTTATCGTCAATACGCGCCGCTATGAGCAAACGGACGAGCGGCTCCGCCAGAAGGTGCGCGAGCTGATGCGGCTCCAACAGGTCACCGAGGCGCTGTTGCAGGAGCTGGATCACCGAGTCGGCGGCAGCTTGGCCACCATCAAGAGTCTACTGGCGATGCAGCGGCGCCGGCTCGCGCCGGGCTCGGAAGCCGAGGTGACTCTCGCCCAGGCCATCGACCAGATCCAGGCGATCGCCGAAGTGCAGCAGCTGTTACGTGAGACACCGACTGGGCTCACGACGATCCAAGCTATCGCGCAGCAAATCATCGACCGCAAGCGGGGGCCTGTCGACCGGAGGTTGGTTCACTTTACCGTCTCGGGCGAAGACCTATCGATCTCGCCTCCGGACGCCAACGTCGTGGCGGTCATGCTCAACGAGCTCATCGACAATGCCCTCCACCATGGGCTGGCGGCGGAGGGCGGCACCATCGAAATCACGATCTGGCGCGAAGGGGATCAACTCCTCTTGGAGGTGCGCGACGACGGGCCACGTCACCCGGCCGGCCCGGATCGTCCCTCTAGCAGGCGCGGTCACTCCATCATTGCAGGGCTAGCTACGGGGCGTGGTGGCTCGTTCCACTTTGAGCAGGACCACGACTGGTCGCGCGCCCGCCTTCGCTTCCCCTATCAGCCCCCCGCTCGCTAGGAAGCGAGCAGCTATGTCAAATCAGGAATTCGGCTTTACCCGCGACTGGGCAGATGCCATTGCCATCCAGGATCACCTCAACCCGTTGCCGCGCTCCATCATCCGCCCGAATGATTACCGACTCTTGAATGGCGAGTGGCGGTTTGAACTTGACCTGGAAGATCGGGGGCTTCGCGAGAAATGGTACCTGGACCACCTCTTCGACGGTTCCGCGCCGTGGCCAGGCTCGGTCGAGTCCCAAGGAGTATCTGGCTCGAGCCGGTCCAGCGCAACCGACTGCGCTCTCGCCTCGGCGTCATCAGCTCGATCGAGAACCGGATGGTTGAATTTGACCTCACCACTCGCGTCCACGATCCGGGCATCTACACCCTCCGTATAGTGGTCGCCGAGCGCGGGGGCCAGCAGCCGCTGGCGATGGAGGAGTTTCCCTTGCCACTGGAACTGGGGCAGAAGCGTCAGCGCGTTCCGGCCACCTTACCG
>JALZCF010000723.1 GCA_030863245.1 Chloroflexota bacterium | reverse complement strand
CGCGCCCTACCTCTTCGACAGCATGGTCGCCTTCTTCGTGCAGCGCAATCGCCGCGTGCCCCTCTCCGCAGGTGAGTTCTACGCGGGCCTCAAGCAACGCTTCCCCGAGCGGGACGAGATGTTCTTCCTGCCCCAGCAGGTGGCGGAGTACGACCGCAAGCGCCTCTCCACACGTGAGGTGCGCCAGCTCTCCTTCATCGTCACCGACGAGTCGAGCGCCATTCAGTGGCTGCGCCAGCAACTCCGCCTCAAGCCGCAGCGCCTGCCAGACTTGCACCCCGACTTCCTTAAAGAGACCCAGCGCGTCCGCTCCCGCTACGAGGAGCCGCTGGAACTGCGCGACCTACTCGAGCAGAACTTCCTCGAATACAACGGGGTTGACCCCATCCCGGAACAGATCTGGAGTTGGATGCGTCGCAGCAGCACGTACCGCGAGCAGATGGAAGGTCACACGCCCGAGAGTGCTCCCGCCTCGCTCCGCAACCAAGTGAAGGGATTGTGGTATGTTCCCGACCCGAACAAAGCGCAGGACCTCGACAAGCTGCGCGAGCGCACCCTGCTTCGCCAGTTCGAGGAGTACCGAAGCAGCAGCCAGAAACGGCTCAAAGAGTTTCGGCTGGAAGCGATCCGCACTGGCTTCCGCCGCGCCTGGCAAGAGCGTGACTACGACACCATCATCGAGATCGCGCGCAAGCTACCCGAGGAGGTGGTGCAGGAGGATCAACAACTGCTTATGTGGTATGACCAGGCGCTGACGCGGGCGGGCGAGAGCGGAGTGTGGTGAGGGAAAGCACTAAAGAGTTAGAAGAAGCGATGCTTCCGCAGTATTTGAGCGGCTACAAAGGAGCGCAATCTGGTGGCCGGGGGTGACTGAGCGTCGAATACTTGTCGCGTGCCTCTCTCTGGCTCAGCAGTCATAGTGGCAGTCTGATGCTTGGGCAGCTTCAGTCACCAGCAGAATTGATACTTGACAATAGGTTAGAAAGCGGGTACTTTGTTTAGGTAGCTTAAACAATAGCGTGTAACGTTCATTCTGATTAAATCTCCGTGGTATCCGAAGTAGTTGCCGCAAAAGTTCGGTAACTACGCCGTGACAAAGGGCTTGACCTGTCTTCCCTTGCTCGCCTCGTTAATGTTTCCCTCTTCTATTCAGCTTTCGAGCCCTAGGACGTTATACAACTATGTAGAGGACAATACGATAATGAAAATCACGAAGGTCGAAGCTATCACACTTCACATTCCTCTTTCTAAGCCTGTGTGGGTCGGCAAGCGGGAACTAAGCTATCGTGACCACACATTGGTCAAAGTGCATACCGACGAAGGCATTGTTGGGTGGGGTGACACGTACGGATATGGCGCGTCCAGAGCGATCTCACAAATTGTGGAAGAGAACCTGCAGCCTTTCTTGAAAGATCAGGACCCCCTCGACAACGAGCGCTTGTGGGAAGCCATGTTCTATGGCACGCAACAGTACGGACGCAAGGGCGCCGTCGTTCGGGGAATCAGCGCCATCGACATAGCCCTTTGGGACATCAAGGGGAAGATCGCGGACCTGCCGCTCCATAAACTCCTAGGAGGGTATCGGGACAAGGTACCGGTTTACATAAGCGGGGGTTACTACAGGCGTGGCGAGGGTCTCAAGGAACTACAAGAAGAGATGGAGATGTGGGCCGAGCGTGGGTTTAGAGGCGTTAAGATGCGGGTCGGGATGGTATCTATCGAGGAAGATATGGAGAGGATCCAGGTTGCCCGAAGGGCGCTTGGTGATGATGCGCATCTAATGCTCGATGCCGAGTATCTGTGGGAGGACGCTACCACAGCCATCAGGGCGATCAAGCACTTTGAGGAGTTCAATCCTTACTGGATCGAAGGTCCTGCCCCTCTGAATAAGATACGGACGCATGCCAAAATCCGGGAATCCATTAGCACGCCTATTGCCACGGGTGGTCAGGAGTACACGCGATGGGGATTCTTTGAGTGGATCCGGGAAGATGCTATCGATATCGTTCAGGCTGACGTCATCGTCGTCGGCGGGGTTACTGAATGGATAAAAGTAGCCCATATTGCTGACGTCTTTGATCTTAAGGTCTCGCCTCATGCCAACTGGAATATTCATTCCCACCTTGTTGCTGCAACGCCTAACGCACTCTTTGTCGAGTACTTTGATCCATCTCGCGAGATAAAGGTGCTTGACAAAGTAGTAGAGGACCCGGTCGTGCCGATAGATGGCTACATCTCACCTCCCAACAAACCTGGCTATGGCATAACTTACGATGAGGAGAAAATTAAGGAATATCGGGTTGATTGAGGAGCCAGGAATTGTCCCTTGACGTGAGCGTAAGGGGTCGATATACTGGATATACTGGTAAATGACACTAAACATTCTAGTGAGGCATACATTACAATGAACCTTACATATTCTGGATAAATGATCGCCAAAAGAATTCGGCAAATGCGTCTCAAACAAGGGCTAACTGTTTCTGCTCTTGCTCGACTAGCAGGTGTTAGTAAGAGTATGATCAGCCAGATTGAAAATGGCTCCGCCAGTCCGTCTATTGAAACGGTACGCACTATCGCCTCTGCTCTGGAAGTCCCTTTGTTTACCCTCTTCCTCGAAGACCGCGACTCCTATAGCGCTCTCGTTAGGAAGAGTGAGCGCATAAAGGTGCTGATACCTGACTCTCAAGGCACTCGAGAACTGTTAACACCCGACCTACAGCGAAAAATGGCGCTCATTGCAGGTCGAATACCTCCTCATACACTCAGTTCACCACCCCCTATTGCACACCAAGGTGAAGAATGCGTGGTCGTGCTTCGCGGCACGCTCACGGTTCAGTTACATGAAGAGACCTACCTCTTGGAAGAAGGCGATACCCTCTATTTCAATCCACAGCTACCTCATCACTTCCACAATCGTAGTGATACGGAAGTAGAGTTCATTTCTGTTGTTACCCCTCCAGTTGTTTATAATAACAACATGCGTTCATCCTCTTCATCAGGAGAAGTCAGACGCAAGTAGACGTAATTTTCGTCCGCAGAAGAAGTAGGGATAGTACCTTTTCAAGTAGTAGATCATCCTGTCAATTCCTTATCGGCACAAGATTGCTCAGCGCTGTAGATTGGTATAAGCAGTTAGCAAGTCGAATATTCTCGCCAGTTGTCGAAGGCTGACTTAAGGAAAGAGAGTATGCGGATCAATACAGTAAAACAAGCGTTTCAACGAGGCGATGAGGTTATTTGCATTGGACCAGGATTTGCCTCTCCTGAACTGGTCGAATTCCTGGGTCATCTTGGGTTTGATTGCATCTTTCTGGATGCTGAACATGGGGTGATTGGTGTGGAACGCACGCAAGAATTGGTGCGAGCTGCCGATGCGGTTGGTATCGCCACTGTTACACGTGTTCCCAAGAACGATCCCGCTGTCATTCTTGGTTATCTCGAAAGCGGTACGGGTGGGATTATCGTACCTCACATAAATACTGCTGTTGAGGCCCATACTGTTGTCCAATCAGTAAAGTATTGCCCAGTGGGTATTCGCGGTGCACACTCAGCGACCCGTGCGGCGAACTATGGGTTGACACAAAGCAGCACGGAGTACTTCGACCGGGCTAATCAGGAGACACTGGTTGGTCTGATGATTGAGGAAGTAACTGCCTTGGAAAACTTGGACGAAATCCTTGCGGTTCCCGGGATAGACCTATGTCTAGTTGGACCTGGTGATCTCGCAATGTCCATGGGACATTTCGGCCAACCGGACCATCCCGAGGTACAGAGGAAGGTCGAGCTGGCAATGCAGAAGATTCGCGCGGCCGGTGTTGCCGCCGGTACCGTGGCAGCGGATGGTGGGACCGTGCGCCAGCTGTTCGACCGTGGTTTTCAGTTCGTTCTGGTAAGTGCGGCGAGGTTGTTGGCCAAGAGTGCGCAGCAGATGTTAGAGCAGGCACGGAACGGGCACCTTGACTAGCAACTTCTAGGAGCAAGAGTGAGCGACATGGAAAGGGGGTGATACAGATAAGGTAAGACGTAGAGGGTGGGGATGTAAGATTCGTCTCTACCTTCACCACGAACGTGATTTCCCTTACTTTCCCTATAGGAGGAGACCTACTCATGCGAAAGAATCTATTTGGACTGCTCTCTCTCCTGCTGGTGCTCCTGATGCTCGCGGCTTGTGCCGGACAGGCACCAGCTGAACCGGCTGTCGAGGAGGTCACCGAGGAAGAAACGGTCGTCGAAGAGGAGCAAGAGGCGGTCGTCGAAGAGGAGCAAGAAGCGGTCGCCGAAGAGGAGGAAGCGGTCGCGGAAGAGGAGGAAGCGGTCGCCGAAGAAGAAGCGGTCGCCGAAGAAGAAGCGGTTGCTGAAGAGGAGGAAGTAGAGGTTGCACGTATCGATCAGCTGGATGTCGCTCAGTTAGGTAATCCGGTCGATATAGATTGCTGGAACTGGACATCGGTAGACGAGATTGACATTCTCCAGCATTTCGCAGAGCCCCTCTTCCGCTTCAACCGTGATGGTGAGCTAGAAGGGGTCGTCCTGGAAGATTGGGAGATGGTTTCTCCTATGGAGTGGATACTCCACATACGTCAGGGCATGATGTTCCATGATTCTGAATACGGAGAGCTCAATGCGGAAGACGTAATCGCCAGTCTGGAAGAATGCTTCAGACCGGATGGCCTTGGCATCACCAAGCAGCCCGGCGTTGTCGCAGAGATGGAACTAGAGGCCACGGACGATTACACCGTTCGAGTAACGCTACCCGAGCCAGGGACGGGCGGATTGCCGAACAACTGGGTCTATACTGCCATTACAGCCAAGGAGTACTTGGAGGAGGTGGGAGACGATTTCGGCCAACGACCGATGGGTACTGGCCCCTTTAGATTTGTCGAGTGGGTGCCAAACCAACGAATTGTGGGTGAGCGCTTCGAGGATTACTGGGGCGATGGTCCGGCCGTTGAGCGTATCGTGTGGCGGGTTCTGCCAGATGAGTTCACCCGCAAGAGTGAGTTCCTCACGGGTGGTGTCGATATCGTTCCGTTTATGGCGCCAAGTTGGGTGCAGGAAGTTGCGGACAATCCGGGCACTCGCAGCGAGCCTGTCCTCAGTGCGCGGTACATCATGGTTGTCTTCCCCGCGAAGCAGCCACCTTACAACGATCAGCGCGTGCGCCAGGCGCTCAATTACGCTATTAATAAGCAGGAGATAGTCAATGAATTGTTCCTAGGTGTCGGTGCCGCACTACCGACGGGCGTAGTCAATCCTGTACTCCCTGAGGGAGACCCTGACCGAGAAGTCTATCCCTATGACCCGGAGATGGCAACGCAGTTGCTAGAGGAGGCGCGCGCCGATGGGGTGGAAATTGGTACCATCACGTTCTACGGCCCCAACGACCGCTATGTCTTAGATAGGGAGATGGGCGAAGCGGTGGCGGGCTACTGGCGCGCTATCGGGCTGGATGTGGAATTCATCCCTGAGAGCCGTACGACCCTCTTCCCTCGCATCCAAGAATTACAGATGACGGACCCCTTCATCATCGGCTTCGGTAATACCCAGATGCGGGCCGACTACCCCTTCAATATATGGCTTGAGACACGTACCGATCCCCCTAGCAGAGGGTCCGAGTACGCCGTCGGGCCGCCAGAGTGGGACGAGATGGTTGCTGAGCTGAGCTCCCTGGCGAGTGGTAGTCCCGAATCCGTAGAACTCGCGCGGGAGCTTGACGAGCTGTGGATCGAGTATGCACCTTGGGCGTGGGTCATCAACTATGTGGATCTGTACGGCGTCAGCGATGAGGTAGAGTGGGAGCCCTATCCCAATGAGATGCGGTTGTTCAACGATGTGGTGCCGCGTGAGGAATAAGTGCGTCCGCCAACTGCTGAGGGGGGATTTACTTCTTGGAGCAGCTGTGCGTTCAACTGCCTAAGCACACGCCCACAGTAGAGAGCTTGCCCTTCCTAATATAAGCTCTAGTGCAGAATCAAGGGAGCTTTTCGGGAATGGGAGATTGGAGACTGGAGACTAACGACTGACGCCCTATGATGTTGCACGAGGTAGCTTCTCCTGCCGCGCCGATGGGGTCGCGGTAGGAGAAGCTACTATCTCACCACCAGACCCTACAGCACAGACTTCTATCAACCGAGTGTGACCCCAAACAAGGCAGACTTAGAGTGACGCGATTCATTATACAGCGGCTATTACAGGCGGTGCTCACCGTTTTGATTGTTAGCATTGTCGTGTTCCTGTTCGTCCAGCTGTCGGGAGACCCCGCGGCTCTCTTGGTTCCCGAACAAGCTAGTGTTGAAGATATTGCTAGAATGCGAGAGAGACTGGGACTGGATCGCCCCTTGCACATTCAATATCTCTACTTCATGAGGGACTTCTGGCGCGGGGAGGGTGTGCAGTCGTTCCGCTACCACCAACCGTTACTGCCGCTTATTCTAGATGCCTTGCGATGGACGCTCGTTCTGGCCGGCGGAACACTTTTGGTATCGGTACTGATTGCTATCCCGCTCGGCACCCTCGCGGGGATTAGGCGTGGCTCAATAGTAGATGTACTCATACGCATTGTAGCAGTCTTCGGCCAATCCATGCCCAGTTTCTGGGTAGCGATGCTAGTTGTGCTGTTTTTTGCCGTGGAGCTGCGACTATTTCCCGTATCGGGCCTGGGCGTGAAGAACGCGGTGCTTCCTATTGCGACCTTGTCATTCTTTCAGGTAGCTGTATTGCTGCGACTATTCCGCTCGGAAATACTGGAAGTCCTATCGAAGGATTACATTCGCACGGCCCGTGCTAAAGGTTTACCAGAAACGACGGTGTTATCTCGCCACGTCTTTAAGAATGCCTTCCTGCCAGTCCTCACCATGGCTGGTCTTCAACTGAGTGGCCTTGTGATGGGAGCTGTGGTAGTAGAACCCATTTTTGCCTGGCCGGGGCTTGGCTCTTTGATGGTGAACTCCGTCTTCGCCCGTGATTATCCGGTAGTGGTGGGAGGGTCGATCGTCGCTGCAGTGGTTGTCGCTCTTGTAAATCTTCTTGTCGATATCCTCTACGGCGTATTGGACCCACGTATTCGCATTAGTTGATGCGAGGTGAGGCGCCTGTGACCTTGGTTGAAGAGGAAACCGTCGAACAGAAGGGCATACGCAGATGGTGGCCTAGCTGGCAGTTAGGGAACCTGCGAGGTCCGCTGGCGGGAAATTTAGCCTTCCTCTTCTCAGTAGGGATCATCCTGGTGTTCACCTTTTTCGCGATTTTCCCTCAGGCAGTGGCACTACACGATCCGACTGTGAACCAACTTAGTCTCCGTCATCGGCCCCCTGGATTCGTGGATGCCGAGGGCGAGTTCTATTTCTTAGGAACAGATCACCTGGGACGCAGTGTGTGGAGTCGAATTGTCTGGGGAGCTCGTTACTCCCTGATAGTCGGTTACCTGGGACTTCTTATCGGTGGGACGGTAGGAACATCTGTGGGCCTTGTGGCGGGCTATCGCGGAGGGTGGATCGACCGCATCTTGGTGCAGGTAATAGATATTTACTTAAGCATGCCCTACATCCTGATTGCTATCGTCTGGGCCCTGCTCGTCGGCACGGATATCCGTAACTTGATCCTGATTGTGGCGGTACGCGGCTGGGTGGAGTTCGCTCGCGTCGTCCGTGGGCAGGCGCTACTCATCCGGGAACAGGAATACGTTACGGCGGCGATGTCAGTTGGGGTAACGGAATCGAAGATTCTTTTGCGATACATCCTACCCAATACGCTTGCACCAATTCTTGTCGTGGCTGGTTATCAATTAGGGAGACTGATCATTCTGGAGGCCACTCTTTCCTTCCTGACGATCGGGATTCGTCCGCCGACACCAGCCTGGGGTAGCATGCTCAATGATGCTCGCAGCTATATGAGTCAGGCCTGGTGGACTGTCCTATTTCCAGGGCTGGCCATATCCCTGGTCGTCATGTCAGCGAATTTTGCAGGCGACAGTCTTCGGGATTATCTGGATCCAACCTTGCGTACGCGTGCCTGACGCGTAGGTGGAAGGTCAATGAATAGTAGGCAAGGTGCGCTGGGATGAGTGCAACACGTCGACTTGCTCAATATGCAACCGAAACCACGTATCATGAACTACCGGAGGCTGTCGTTACGCAAGCCAAACACGTGGTGCGGGACTCTCTGGGTTGTCTCCTTGGTGGTGCGACACTGGACGCCGGGCGCAAAGTCCGTGAACTACTTATGCCGATGACAGCCGATGGCCCCTCGACAGTGGTGGGTGAAACGCGCCACGTGGCACCTGCCTTTGCGGGATACATCAATGCCCAACTCACCAACCTGCTGGATTTTGATGATACAATGGAAGCAGGAAGTGTAGGACACCCTGCTTCCACGATTATCCCGTCTGCCCTCGCAATAGCTGAGCAAATCGGTGCATCCGGCCAACAACTACTGACTGCAGTGGTGGTCGCCTACGATATCTATGCACGAGTCGCGCTATCTGCAAAACCGACTTTCGAGCGGAGCAAACAGGTACGTGGGATGGCCACATGGCAAGTATTCGGTGCCGTGGCGGCGGTAGCACATCTTTTGAACCTTAGTCCAGAAGCGGCAGCTCGAGCTTTTGGTTTGGCTGCTCTACACGCCCCGATCCCCTTCGTCGGGAAAATCTACGAAGAGCGGCCCATGTGGGCCCTCAAGAACAACTTTGGCTGGGCTGCTATGGGTGGGGTGCTGGGGGCCATGTTCGCGGATGCGGGATTTGACGCAAATCATGACATTCTCGAAGGCGAGACGGGATTCTGGGCAATGGCAGGTTCAGATCGTTTTGATTCTTCCATCCTCACTAAGGGATTGGGTCATCGTTACACTATCCTCGACACCTCTTTCAAACCCTATCCTAGTTGTCGTTTTACTCATAGTACGCTTGATGCTGTGGACAAAATCGTCGACCGCACGGACCTTCGACCGGAAGAGGTGCGGAGCGTACGGGTCCGCTCTGCCTCCAAAATCCGCGTCTTCGCTGACTACCAGCCGCAAAGTTACGTTGACGCCCAGTTCAGTCTTCCCTACGTTGTCGCATTGGTCCTTCTACGCGAATCGCCGAGCTTGAAATGGGTAACGACAGAACGGTGGCGGGATCCAGCAGTATTATCGTTAGCAGAGCGGGTCCATCTGGAGGTGGATCCGGATCTGGAAAAGGATCTGGCACGAGGATACATGCGCGTGCAGGTGGAGATAACATTAGGAGATGGCCATGTCGAACGGGAAGCGGGCTTCTACCCGCGAGGTCATCCGAGCAATCCACTTTCAGCCCATGAACTGCAACAAAAATTCCTGGGCCTGGCGGGGTCGGCGATAGGAGACGCAGAGGCGCTGTATCTAAGTTCGCTCATTGATCGATTGGACGAGTTGCCCGATGTAACAGAACTGACGGCACTGTTGAGCCTGGCAGCCTCGTGATAGATCCAGAGCGTCGAGTTGGACCATCTCGGAGGAATGTAGAGTGTCGCTAGCAGGCATCTATCCAATCGTACCAACGCCCTTCGATAACTCGGGCAGAATTGATGGGAAGAGCATCCATCGCCTGGTCTCCTTTATGGCAGATCGGGGCGTGCAGGGTCTGGCTATCCTGGGCGTAATGGGCGAGGCGCATAAGTTAAGTGATGCTGAACAATCGGAGGTTATTCAAACGTTTCACGATGCGTTACCGAATCATCTTCAACTCATTGTGGGTGTGCGGGCGGGGGGGACCGATCTGGCCGCAGGAGCGGCACGTACGGCCGAGTCGTTAGGTGCCGATGCGTTGTTAGTCGCGCCCCCTCCTACACAGAACGATGATGCGATCTTTACTTACTACCAGCGAGTTGCCGACGCGGTTGGCATTCCACTCGTGGTGCACGATTATCCCGCATCAACGAATGTCCTCCTGTCGCCCATACTGCTTGCGCGGCTCTATTGGGAAATAGATGATGTCCAATATATCAAGCTCGAAGACCCGCCGACAGGATTGAAGATCGAGCGGGTAAGGGAACTAGCGGATGATGGGCTAGGGATATTCGGGGCGCTAGGAGGACTCTACGCTTTTGAAGAACTGGATCGTGGGGCCATCGGTATCATGACCGGTTTTGCCTATCCTGAACTGCTTGTAGAGTTGTACGAACGATATAGAGGAGGAGACCGTGACGGGGCCGCGACGTTATTCTACGATATCGTTTCCTTGATACGCTTTGAATTTCAACCTGGGTTGGGTGTGTCACTTCGGAAGCACATTCTTGTCCAGCGAGGTGTCTTCGAAACCCCGATTGTTCGGCATCCCGGTACCCAGGCTGACGCAAAGACCCTTGAGCATCTCAACGGTATCCTGGATCATCTCCGCCACCGTGGCTACAACGTCTGAATTCCAGGTGAGGCAAGAGTCATGAGGTTGGCATCCATCCGAGGTGATGCTGCAGAATACGCCACCATCCTCACTCCCGACGGTGTGATCCCTCTGGAACAATTAAATCGTCTCTGGAACACGGATTTACCCACGTCTCTCTTTGAGTTGATCGGAGGTAATCATGCGACGGCCTTGACAGCTCGACTGGCCGAACAGGAACTGCCTCCTGCCCTTCCTCTCGATCGCGTCACGTTTGCACCTCCCTATCGACGCCTCGGTAAGATTTGGGGGATTGGCCTCAACTATCGTGACCATGCGCGGGACCTTGACGAGGAGGTGCCTGCGCAGCCAGCCAGTTTTATGAAACCCGCTACGGCGATTATTGGTCCGGGTGACGCTATTCAGCTACCGAGAGCATCGCAGCGGGTAACGGCCGAGGCGGAATTGGCGGTTATCATCGGACAACGTTGCCGAAATGTGACGCGAGAGGAGGTTCCCTCTGTCATCTTCGGCTACACCTGTGTTCTCGATATGACGGCCGAGGACATCCTGCGCCTGAATCCTCGCTACCTGACTCGTGCGAAGAGCTTCGACACCTTCTTCAGTTTCGGTCCCGTCATCTTGACACGAGACGAAGTGCCAGACGTGCGTGCGCTCACGGTGCAGACTATTGTGGATGGACAGGTTCGTGCTCGGAACACGGTATCGCATATGACCTTTGACCCCTTCGAACTGGTTCACTTTCACTCCCAAGGAATGACGCTGGAGCCAGGAGATATCATTTCAACGGGAACTCCCGGGGCCTGGCCCATAGAGCCGGGAGCAGTGGTCCGTTGCGAGATTGCTGGCTTTCCAATCTTAGAGAACCCAGTGGCGAGTTAGGGGGCTGCTCAATAGAGCAGAATAGTGAGAGGGACAGAGGATGCGGACGCTATTCCAAGGTGGTCGGATCATCGATGGTCTGGGCGGGCTTATCGAACGGGGCGAGGTGGTGGTAGAGGATCGCCACATCGTCTACGCCGGTCCGGAACGCGGCAACTCGAAAGAGATGGATCGGATCTATGACCTTGACAGTCGTACTATTATGCCGGGACTTATTGACACCCATGCGCACTTTGCTGGCGGGGATTATGAACCAGGCCACGAGCATGTTCCCTTCCCGATAGCTCTGCTTCGTACCGTGCCCACAGTAAGACGCGTGCTTGAAGCTGGAATCACGACGGTCCGGGCAGCCGGATCCCGCGATTACATCGATGTTGACATCCGCGACGCGATCAACCAAGGCTATATTATCGGCCCTCGTATCGCGGCGAGCGGGAGGGGGATCACGATGACCGGGGGCCACCTCCACGAGATAGCGGCTGAGGTGGATGGGGTGGAGGCGATCCGCCGCGAGGTGCGCTATCAGATCAAGCGAGGCGTGGACAGCATCAAGATCTTGGCCCTCTCTGGCGGTGTTTCGACGGCCAACCAGGATGTGCAGGCAGAGCAGCTCACACTGGAAGAGGTGCAAACAGCAGTCTACGAGGCGCACAAAGCCGGCAAGACGGTCCTGGGGCATGCGATCGGCTCACAAGGAATCATGAACGGGATTCGCGCTGGCATCGATTCCATCGATCACGGTATCTTTCTGACGGAAGAAGCGTGCGATCTCATGAAGCAGAAAGGTATCTTCTACGTTCCAACATTCGGCCCCTTCTACTACTACACAGAACGGCGCGAGGCTGAGCCATGGCGCATCGAACGAGCAGAGGCCATCAAGGAGCACCATATCGAGAGCTTCCAGATGGCGCTAGATAACGAACTTACTTTCGCGATGGGTTCCGATTGTGGCTTTGCCTCACGCTTCCCGAATGGAGCAAACGCGCTAGAGATCGCCCTGATGGTGCGCTACGGTATGGTGCCAATGGACGCCATCGTTGCCGCCACGGGGAATGCTGCCCGCTTGCTGAAACTGGATCATCTGCTCGGATCTGTCACAGCAGGTAAGCTGGCCGATCTGATCGTCGTAGACAGCAATCCTCTTGAGGATATTACGCTCCTTCAGCACCAAGTCGCACTTGTCATGAAGGAGGGTACTGTCTATCGAGACCATATCCACTAGTCACCGATAGAGGAGATTCGTCAGTCCTCTCGATCTATACAGGATTCAAGTTCATTAGAGGAGAAACGAGCGATGTTGATCATCAAGGAAGGAACGGTCATTCCGGGGGATAGTGTCTCTGTCTTGGAGGGAGCGACCGTATATATTGACGGCAATCAGATCGTAGATGTTAAGGAGGGTGGCCCGGGTGCAATCGGAGAGGGGAACACAGTACTTGACGCTACGGGGTACGCCGTGATCCCGGGGATGATCAATCCTCATACTCATGGTGT
>JALZCF010000697.1 GCA_030863245.1 Chloroflexota bacterium | reverse complement strand
GTTGGTACCCACGTCTCGAAACGTAGGAGCCAATCGCCTTCTGATGCGATGGAAGGGAGGAGGAGGTGTGTTTCCTGCTGCTCGGCGTACATAGAATGCGGAGTGCGGAGTGCGGAATGCGGATTGGGAATTGCGCTCCAGCCTTCTGCGAAGAAGAGGCGGGCGAGGGGGTGGGTGGCGTCCCATTCGTAGTTGTCGGGCGCGGCGGGAAGGTTGGCTGCGAGGCCTATGTAGTCATCGCTCTGGTGCCACGTCGTTGTGTCGAGGATGGAGTCGAGGTAGGGGAGGGTGGCCTCGGGGACGACGGCGGGATCGTCTAGGTTCAGGCGGCGAACGATGATGTTGGAGGTGTCGAGAAGGCGGAGGAGCTCGGGGGCGATGGTGGCATCATATTCCACTTGCTCTTCCGGTAGCTGGTGCCCTGTCTCGAGCGCGAGGAGGGAGTTGATGACGGGCAGCTCGGTGAAGTATTGGAACTTGAACTCTGGATTGCGGCTGGTGTTGCCGCTCAGCAGCCGCTTCTCGTGTGTTGTCTGAAAAGCCTGCGCGAACATGAAGGCCGGGTGGAGCGTCCCCGTGACCCGAAAGCCATTTCGCCATGCCAATGGCACCTCCAACAGGGCCTCACCCTCCTGTGCCTTCAATGCCTTATATACCTCCGGCACTCGGTAATCGGAGAGAGGGAGCGGCGTGCCGAGGTGCTCGAAGAGGAGGAGGGCGAGTAGGAGAAGGATGAAGGATGAAGGATGAGCGCTTTGCGTGAATCGCTCAAGTGCGGAGTGCGGACTGCGGAGTGCGGAGTGATGGTACGAATCACGCATAGTTCTTTCATCCTCCAGCCGTCTGCCGTCATCCTTGCCGTTATTCATCCTTCTGTCTTCATCCTTCATCCTTGCCTTTCTGAGGAGGGCGGTGGTGCCGAGGGCTACTAGGATGGCGAGGGAGAGGGCGATGAGGACGGTGTAGCGGCTGGGGTAGCGGTTGGCTTTGAGGATGGGGAGTTGGAGCATGAGGTCGAAGGGGAGGGGAAGGTCCCATTCGTGGCCGTTGATGCGGAGGGTGGGGCCGAGGGAGAGGAGGGCGAACAGGGTGGCGCTGAGGGCCCAGATCGTCGCATGGCGGCGCGTGCCTTGCCAGAGCAGGGCGGCGGCGGCGAGGGCGGTGGTTATCCAGCCGAGGAAGGCGAAGTTCAGGTAGGCGAATGAGAACCGCTCCTCCACCTTGTTGCCGAAAAGTGGGTGCTGATCGCCCGGTACGAGGAAGCCTAACAGATCATTGGAGAAGACATTGGCAAACCCCAATCCTTCCACGAGAAAGTCGCCGCTGGCGCGCATGTCCTGTACCATCAGCCACAAGATGGGCGACATGCCGAGGAGGAAGAGTCCTCCAAGAACGGCACACAGGCCAGTGTAGCGCAGCGCATGGTGGCGTTCACCATGACGCAGCGCTGCGAGAATGTGCCAGAGCCAGAAGAGGGCGGCGAACTGGATGAAGAAGCTGGCGTAGGTGAACTCGGTCCAGCCCGTGAAAAGCACGAAGAGCGCGCAGAGTGCCGCCTCGCGCAGGCCGCGACGCCAGCTCTCGGCATTCCACATTCGAGCTAGGTAGAGCACGGCCCACGGTAGCCAGTGGCTGGCAGCAATGTTGAATTGCCCGAGACTCAGGTAGAGCCACTTGGAGGTCGTGAAGGCGAAGACGACCGCACTCAGCAACGCGATGGCATCCCGCGTGCGGCGCGAGAAGGGGACCGCGTCATGATGCTGAGCCAAGAGCCAGCGCGCCAGCAGCCAGGTACCGAGCGCCGCCATCGTCAATTCAAAGTAGATAACGAACGAGTTTGCGGGTACGATTCCAAGAGCGAGCTGGATCGGGACGGAGAGCAGCCCATTCAGGGTGGTCAGGGTATAGAAAACCAGGTTGATTCCAATGGGCCAAAACATCCACGCGCTCTCGAATGGGCTCTGCCCCAACTCCGTGATCGAATAGCGCACCCACCACAAATTCCACAAGATCGCCGGATCATCCGACCCATCCCCCGGCGCATGCGTCCCAAGGTGCAACGGGAGCGGCCAGGTAAGCAGGAGGGATAGCGCGAGGCATAGCAGAGAATAAAAGATAAACGGCTTGTAGCGACTCATAGAGGGCGATTATAGTAGGGGGGGAGGGGAAAGGTGAAACGTGAGATAGAGAATGGAGAATGGAAAATGGAAAATGGAGAAAGGAGAACGGAATATGCGACATGCAACATGCAACAGTAAGGACATAGTAGCGATATGAGATACGAGGATGCGCTTGATTATATCTGGGGTCTTGTTAACTTCGAGACGAAGCCGCCGGAGACGCGGGAGCCGTATTCGTTGGAGCGGATGTGGGCGTTGATGGCGCAATTGGGTGATCCGCAGGAGCGTCTGCGGGTGGTGCATGTGGCCGGAACGAAGGGGAAGGGCTCGACGTCGGCGATGATGGAGAGCGTGTTGCGAGCGGCGGGACATCGAACGGCGCTCTACACGTCGCCGCACCTGCATGATCCGAGGGAGCGGCTGTGCGTTGGGGGGGAGCCGATCTCCGAAGAAGCTTTTATCGCGCTGGTGGAGCGATTGCGTCCGCATATCGAGAGCTTGGAGGAGGTTACAACATTCGAGGCGCTGACGGCAATGGCGTTTCTCTGGTTTGCGGAGTCAGAGGTGGATATCGCCGTGCTGGAGGTTGGACTGGGGGGACGACTGGACGCGACCAACTTGGTGACCCCCCTTCTCAGCGTCATCACGCCACTCGCGCTGGAACACCGGGCGGTGCTGGGTGATACCATAGAGGAGATTGCTGCGGAAAAGGGTGGCATCATCAAGCCGGGCGTGCCGGTGGTGACGGCGACACAATCCCCAGGGGCACTAGCCGTCCTGCGCCAGATAGCCAAAGAGCGGGACGCGCCGCTGACGGTGGCGAATGAGGTGTGGAAGGGTACTCGCACTCATGTGTCATTGGAGGGACAGCGTTTTGACATAACAGAGATGGGGCAGGCAGCTGGAGCAGAGATAGGGGGAGGGTATCGCTACAATGATCTGTTCCTTCCCCTATTAGGCGAGCATCAACTGAGGAACGCAACCGTGGCAGTCGTCGCGCTCCACCTGTTGCGCGAGCAGGGGGTACTGTGGGATGAGGCGGCGCTACGCGAGGGCTTGGCCGGGGTGGAATGGCCGGCCCGCGTGGAGGTGCTGCAGCGCGGGCCGCTCGTGGTGGTGGATGGTGCGCACACGGCCGAGAGCGCCGCTGCCCTCGTCTCTACACTACAGGAGGCAGTGGTGGGAGGGTGGGCTCGTAGCACGCTCGTGCTCGGAATCTCTGGAGATAAGAATCTGCCGGTGCTGCTCGATGAACTGGATCCGCTTGCTGACCGCCTCATCCTCACAGGTGCCCGCCACCCCCGCGCAGCCGATCCCACTGTACTCGCCGCGCATCCCGCACTCACCGATCGTGAGGTGCGCGTTATCCCAGATGTTGCCGAAGCCATGAAGGCAGCGATATCAGACGCAGGGGCCAAGGATCTAATCGTAGCCACCGGCTCCCTATTCGTCGCGGCGGAGGCGCGGGCGAGCCTTGACAGCAGTGATTAGTGGCTAGTGTCAGAAGATCATGCCGCCATCCACGTTTAGCACTTGGCCTGTGACAAATTCGGCGGCGTCGCTAGCGAAGAAGGCGACGGCTTTGGCGACGTCATCCACGGTGCCGAGCCGGCCAAGGGGTGTGAGTTCGACGGCGGTCTCGATCAGGTCCTCGGATAGGTCTGCGGTTAGGTCCGTGCGGATGTAACCGGGCGCGACGGCGTTGCAGGTGATTCCGCGCGAGCCTAGTTCCTTCGCGACGCTCTTAGTGAGGCCTATTAGACCGGCCTTGGCGCTGGCATAGTTAGCCTGGCCGGCGTTGCCGCTCACTCCGGCGATGCTTGTGATGTTGATGATACGACCGTAGCGGCCCCGAATCAGTGGGCGCTGCACTGCTTTGATGACATTGAAGGCGCCCTTGAGGTTGGTATCCACGACCATATCCCAGTCCTGTTCCTTCATCCGCATCATCAGATTATCGCGCGTGACGCCGGCATTGTTCACAACGATGTGCAGCCCACCCAGCTCCTTGGTAACCTGCTTGACCATCTCCTCGACGGAGGATAGGTCACGCACATCTGCCTGTACGGCGATACTCTTGCGACCCATCTCCTGGATAGCATCCACGACCTCCTGTGCTGCCTCGGCGTTGCCTTGGTAGTTCACAGCCACATCGGCGCCCAACTCTGCCAGCTGCAGCGCAATCGCCCGCCCAATCCCACGCGAGCCGCCCGTGACGAGGGCGACCTTACCGCTTAAATCAATCATCTATCTCTCCTTGCAAGTCACTCCACTTCGACACATTGTACCGTTTTACCTTGCGGTCGATCCGCTTCATCAGTCCCGTCAGAACATCGCCCGACCCAATCTCAATGAAAGTCGTGACATCTTGTTCGAGGAGGTATCGCATCGAGTCGGTCCAGCGGACGGGGCTGGTTAGCTGGCTGACCAGTTCCTCGCGGATCGCCTCGGGTGTACGGAGGGGCTGTGCGGTCACGTTTGCGATCACGGGGAAGGCGGGGTTCTGGAAAGGAGTGTGCGTGACGATCTGGGTAAATTCCCGCGTGACGCTCTCCATCAGAGGACTGTGCGAGGCGATACTCACATCCAGTAGCACCACCTTGCGCGCTCCAGCCCCCCGGGCTATCTGCATCGCGCGCCCTACTGCTGCCCCATGGCCTGAGATCACCACCTGGCCGGGAGTATTGTAGTTGGCGACCTGTACGGTCTCCCCTTCCGCGCTGGCCTCGGCACATAGCTGCGCCACTGTCGCGTCGTCCAGCGCGATGATCGCCGCCATGCCCCCTGGCGCTTTCTCGCCAGCTGCCTTCATCAGGCGACCGCGCTCGCGTACCAGGTGCAGCCCTTCCTCGAAGGGAAGTGCCCCCGCCGCGGTAAGGGCGCTGTACTCGCCCAGACTATGGCCCGCAGCATAGCCTGGCTGCTCCAGAAGCCCCTCGGCCTGCGCCGCCCGCACCAGTGCGAGGCTATGCACATAGAGCGCGGGCTGCGTGTTGATCGTATCGTCCAGCTCCCGTTTTGGTCCCTCCATCATCAGGCGTGAGAGCGCGAAACCGAGCCGGTCATCAGCCTCCTCCAACGTCTCCCGTGCGACCGGATGCGCCCCCAGCAAGTCACTCCCCATCCCAACCTCTTGCGAGCCCTGCCCCGGGAACAGCCATGCTGTATCATGTGCCATTGTTCTCTCCTTTTCATCAACGGCGACCGTCGTAGC
Organism: Chloroflexota bacterium; assembly: GCA_030863245.1. Lineage (GTDB taxonomy): Bacteria > Chloroflexota > Anaerolineae > Ardenticatenales > Ardenticatenaceae > JALZCF01. The sequence continues at coordinate 5,512 of JALZCF010000697.1, read as the reverse complement.
TGTACAAGTATACGGGGTGCTTGTCTGCTGTCCAGAAGTATATCTATAGAAGGATGAAGGCGGAATGAATAGGGTGTGCTGCAGGAGTCGCTATGGCACCTTGTTTGCTGGGTTAATGGTGTTGGTTATTCAACTGTAGAAGGAGGTATTATGGCTGGACAGGGAGAGTTGGAACGGCGGGATCTGCCAGGCGACGAGGTTGAGGAAGCACGTGATTTCGCTACGGGTAAGCAGACTTCCGATAGGAACATTGAGGATACGACTGGGGAGACAGGGGAGTTGGAAGCGCGAGATCTGTCGGACGACGAGATCGAGGAGGCGCGGGACTTTTCTGGCGGCAAGGGTGCTTCGCCTGGTTCCTCAAGGGAAGGCTAGGAACCTTACTTTCGCTTCCTAGTTGTGACGAAACAGTAGAGGCGAGGCAACTGGGAGAGACAGAGGCTTGTCTACGGATCCTCTCTTCCAGTTGCCTCGCCCGCGCCCCGAATGTCGGTTGGGATACCTAGGTCGATGCGTGTGGGCCGGGCGAGGCAACCGGGAGGGAGGAAGGTTTGTTTGCTACCGAGTCTCCCTGGTTACCTCGGCCCTACTCGAGTTCGTCTTCTTCGGTGGCCAGGTACTTGATGCCACGGAAGGTGCCGCAGTTCGGGCACACCGAATGCGGTCGCTTCAGTTCGTGGCATTGAGGGCACGGCACGAGGTTCAACTTGTCGAGCCTCTCGTTCTGCGCTCGGCGACGACGTTGGCGAGCACGGCTCAGCTTTTTCTTTGGTACAGCCATTGTTTAACACTCCTCTTTTCAACAGTCATTGGATAGTAATCACTAATCACTAAGCTTCATCCTCTTCGGCATCCAGCAGTGCCTTCAGCACATCCCATCGCGGATCGATTGATTCTGTTGGGCAATCGCACTGGCCCTCGTTTAAGTTTAGTCCGCACTGCGGGCAGAGTCCTTTACACTCTGCTCGGCAGAGCGGGGTGGTGGGAAGTGCTAACAGAAAATCCTGTCGTACAACCTCGGTCAAGTCGATGATATGCTTCTCATCGATGAACGTCGCCTTGTCGTCCTCCTGGCCTTGCGGCAAACTTGCGCCGGTCACCAAATCCATGGAAGGGTGAAATTCCTCCTCCAACTCGATAACCACCGGCTGGTCGAAGGGCTCAAGGCAGCGATTGCAGTTCACCTCGAGCACAGTCTCCAACTTGCCGGTCACGAGAATTCCTTGTGGAATCTTGGTGAACTTGACTTTCCCTCTGATGGGCTCCTGAACGACCAATTCGGGATCAAGATCGTCGAGTTGTTCTTCCACGTCATACTTGCGTGTTGCACCCGTCGGTTCTTTCAGGAGCTGTGCTACATTGAACTGCATTGGTAACGTTCTTTCTCCATGGCAGTGCCGTGATGTACTGCCGACTAACAAACAGAGACCGCCCACAAAATAGGGGCGGTTCGCGAACGGGATTATAGGGGTTTGTGGGTTACTTGTCAAGCAAGAGTGGGCAATCAGGGCAAGGTGCGACGCTCCTCAAAGTCCAGTTCTGAGGATGCGATATCCTCTCCTAGTTCCTCGTCCTCGAGCTCCTCCAACTCCTCGAGCTCGATCTGCTGGGACGGGGCTTGCTCCACTGCTGTTAGCTGTTCCAGCCCGTTGTCGATTTGGCGTAGGTGCACGAGTAGCTCGTCTCGAATGCGGTGGAGTACCTCCGCTGCGTAGTCGTCGGAGCCCGCGCGAATCTCTTCACCCTCTTTTTGTGCTTGGGAGATGATGTACTGAGCGCGCTCCTGCGCCCGCTCCACGATTTCCGTCTGATCCACGATCTGGTCCGCGCGCTCCTTGGATTGTGCCACGATTCGCTCGCCCTCCTCGCGTGCCTGTGCCAGGATGCGTTCCTTCTGCTGCACAATCTGCTGGGCCTGACGAATCTCGTTCGGGATGGCAATGTGCATTTGCTCGATGACGTCGATGAGTGCGTCCTCATCAATCACGGCATTTGTGGTAAAAGGAACACGCCATCCCTGGGCGAGCACCTGCTCCAAACGCTCCACAAGATACAAGATATCGGCCATAGCCCCCTCCGTGGCTCTGATTCACTCTAGGCATAAAGGTACGGGACGTCAGTCATTTGGTCAAACAGGACGATGCGCTTCCAGCGCCGCCTCCACTAGGGGTGGCACGAAGGGCGTAACGTCGCCGCCTAGTAGGGCCACCTCTTTCACGATCTTACTCGTCACATAGGTGTAATCGGGAGCACTCATGAGGCAGATGTGGTCGATCTCTGGCGCCAGACGGCGGCCCATGAGCGCTAGTTGCATTTCGTGCTCCAGATCGCTTGCGATGCGCAGGACGTGCACGATCGCGTCCGCCTCTATGCGCCGTGCAAACTCAACTGCCAGACCCTCGTAGGCTGCGACATGAACGTTCTCTGGCTCATCGAGTGTCTCACGAACCAGACGGACGCGCGCTTCCAGATCGAGCAGTGCCTTCTTCGGCGAGCTTGCTTCGACTGCTACGATCAACTCATCGAAGAGCTGCGCCGCTCGGTGCACGATATCGAGGTGACCGTAGGTGATTGGGTCGAAGGTGTCTGGGTAGAGCGCTTTCGTCACGTCTCGTCCTCGTCGTATGGATACTCATAAATGGCAAGTTTCGTACGACCATATCGTCGGTCGCGGAGCTGTACGAGCGGGCCGATCGTCTCTGGCATCTCGTCCTCGCTTGGATACTCAAAGACGATGACCGTGCCCCGGCCGACGAGGGTGCTCTCTGCAATCTGGCGCGATAACTGATCGTAGTTTACCTCAACGTAGGGCGGCGTGACGCTGATGAGATTGTACGGACCGGGGTAACCGAGCAGGGAAGGTTTGGCGATGACCTCCTCAGCCCTGCGACGATGGACCCGCCCTTGGTCGTCGAGGTCGAGGGATTCCAGGTTGCGTTGGATGGTGCGCACGCTAACCGGGTTCACTTCCACGAAGTCCGCAAAGTCCGCGCCCCGGCTGAGTGCCTCTATCCCGACCGCGCCGGAGCCTGCGTATAGGTCAAGCATCCGCCCTTGGAGGGCGTCAAAATGCCAGAGCATATCGAAGAGGGCGGCCCGCACCTTGTCCATCATCGGGCGCAAGTCCTGCCCGGGCGGTGACTCGATCAGCCGCCCTCCCACAGATCCTGAGATGATACGTAACATGATTGGGTGTCAGATATTAGTAGCGTTCTAGGTAGACAACAGAGCAGGTAGCTTGCCAGGAACTGTTAGGATAGATCCCCTTTTCGCTTGGCCCAGTAGCGTTTCGTCTGTTCCAAAAGGAGACGGTGTTGCGGCTGGGAGAGGTTGGGGTCTTGTTTCATGATGAGCTTGGCGGCCTGCCGCGCACGGTCGAGGGTAATGGTGTCACCTAGGCGGGCGAGTTTGAGATCGGGCAAGCCACTCTGGCGGGTGCCGAAAAAGTCACCGGGGCCGCGCATCTTGAGATCTGCCTCCGCCAATGCGAAGCCGTCACTGTTCTCAACGAGCGCGTTCAGCCGTTGCTCCCCCTCTGCCGAGAGTGACTCCTCTGCCATCAGCAGGCAGAGCGAGCGCCACTTGCCACGCCCGATACGCCCACGAAACTGGTGCAACTGTGCCATACCGAAGCGGTCCGCTCCCTCGATAAGCATGACTGACGCGTTTGGCACATCGATGCCGACCTCGACCACGGAGGTGGAGACGAGGATCTGCGTCTCGTTGCGGTAGAAGCGCTCCATCTCACGCTCTTTTTCCTCCCCCTTCATCCGGCCGTGGAGCAGACCTACTTGAAAATCGGGAAAGACCTCCTGCTGGAGGAAGCGATGCTCCTCTACCGCGGCGCGCGCCTCAAGCTTGTCGCTCTCCTCTACAAGCGGGCAGACGACGAATGCCTGTCGCCCCTCTAGGATCTGCCGACGAATATAGGTATAGGCGCGCTCGCGCTGGTAGGGCGTGATGGCGCGGGTAACAATGGGCTCACGTCCTGGGGGCATCTCATCGATGACGCTCAGATCCAGGTCGCCATAGAGCGTGAGGGCAAGGGAGCGCGGGATCGGCGTCGCACTCATCACGAGTAGGTCAGGCATCTTCTCCGCATCTCGCGAGCGGAGTGCACCCCGCTGGCGAACGCCGAAGCGGTGCTGCTCATCCACGATGGCGAGACCTAGGTTGTCGAATTGTACCTCATCCTGAATGAGGGCATGTGTGCCAACAGCCACATCCACCTCGCCACTGGATATCTGCTCACGGATCGCCTCCTTCTCGCTCGCGCTCAGCGAGCCTGTGAGCAGCGCCACGCGCAGCGGCCGATCGTCTAGAAGCTTACCACCCTCTGGATTGAGGAAGCTCGAGAGTCCCTTGAAGTGCTGCTCAGCCAGGATTTCGGTGGGTGCCATCAAGGCACCCTGATAGCCTGACGAGACGGCAGCCAGGAGCGCGGCGGCTGCGACCACCGTCTTGCCAGAGCCCACATCTCCCTGTAACAGCCGGCTCATCGCGTGCTCATCTTTCATGTCCGACAGAATTTCCTTGATGGCACGCTGCTGGGCAGCGGTCAACTCAAAGGGTAAGGAGTCGAAGAAGCGCTGGAGGACCATCGGATCATAGTCAATGCGGTGTCCTGGCCGGGCACGCCACTCTCGACGCTGACGGAGCATCCCGAGCTGGAGGCGGAGCAACTCATCGAAGGCAAGGCGGCGACGGGCTGCCTGGGCCTTCTCCATGCTCTCTGGATGGTGTAGCCAGCGTAACGCGGTCGGCAGGTCGGCCAGCCCAAACTGATGGCGAATGTCGTCGGGCAGAGGGTCAGGGATTTTGCCTGCGACGTGCTCCAGGGCCATGGCAATGTCACGTTGCAGTGCCTTCTCGCCGACGCCTTCCGTAAGGGGATAAATGGGCACCAACCAGCCACTTCGTACTTCCTGCTCGTCGATGATCTCGTATCGAGGTGTCGCAATCTGGAGGCGACCCATGTACGCATCGATCTTGCCGCTTAACCTCACCATGCTGCCAGGACGCAGTTGATTGACAAGGTAGCGATTCCCGAACCATTTCGCGCGGATGCTCCCAGTGCCGTCCCCAATGATCGCCGTTACGACGATGGTGCCCCGCTTTGATTTATAGAGGTTGATATCCTGCACGACGCCTGCCAGCGTTACCTCGTCGCCGTATACAAGCTCAGCGATCTGCTTCATCGCTGTGTAATCTTCATAGCGGAAGGGTGCGTGGTAGAGCAGATCGCGGATTGTTTTGATGCCTAGTCGCTGCAGCCTTTCCGCCTTCACCCGTCCGATGCCAGCTAGCTCCGTCACAGGGCGGTCCAACGCCTTATCGAGGCGTAGCGCCTCTTCCGCGGCTGCTTGCGCCTCGCGGCTCGGTGTGTCTGCTACGAGAGGGGAAGATTCATCGTTAGGTAATGATGCAACGGGTGGCGGGGGAGAAGCTTCCGATTCGGGAATAGGTTGCTCCAATGTTGGCCGTGGTTCTCCCTCCTCTGCTTGTTGGGTGG
>JALZCF010000696.1 GCA_030863245.1 Chloroflexota bacterium | reverse complement strand
TGAGAGTGCAGTTAGTGTAAAACATGGCTTTGTCGCTATCGCCGCCATCACAAGCTGCACCAATACCTCGAATCCATCCGTGATGGTTGGCGCCGGACTGCTGGCCAAGCACGCCGTCGAGCGGGGGCTGCATGTGCCACCCTACGTGAAGACCTCACTCGCACCCGGCTCCCGGGTCGTGACAGAGTACCTGGACAAGGCAGGACTTACCCCTTACCTTGAGGCAATCGGATTCCACACCGTGGGTTATGGCTGCACGACCTGCATCGGAAACTCGGGGCCGCTGCCGGAGGAGGTCGTCGAAGCCATCGAGGAGGGCAATCTCATCGCGGCATCTGTCCTCTCAGGCAACCGCAACTACGAAGGACGCATCAGCCCGCACACGCGCGCGAACTTCCTGGGCTCGCCACCGCTGGTGGTGGCCTACGCGCTAGCCGGCACGGTGGACAAGGATCTCACGAGGGAGCCGATCGGCAAGGATCCCAGTGGCGAGGACGTCTACCTGCGTGATATCTGGCCGTCCCCGGAGGAGATCAAGGAAACCATTCGCAACTCGGTCGATCCTGAGATGTTCATTAATCAGTACTCGCCCGAAAACATATACGAGGGGAACATCGAGTGGAACCAGATTGAAGTCGCCGAGAGCGCGCTGTACCCGTGGGATCCTGAGTCGACCTACATCCAACTCCCGCCCTTCTTCCAGGACCTCTCACCGGAGCCGGAGCCGATGAAGGAAATCCACAGCGCCCGTTGCCTGTTGCTGCTCGGCGATACCATCACGACCGACCACATCTCGCCAGCCGGCGCGATAGCGGTCAACAGCCCGGCCGGTAGGTATCTGATCGAGCACGGCATCGAGCCGGCGGATTTCAACTCCTACGGCAGCCGCCGTGGCAACCACGAAGTGATGATGCGCGGCACCTTTGCCAATATCCGGCTGAAGAACCAAATGATCGAGGAAAGTGGGCCGAAGGCGCTGCATATTCCGAGTGGCAAGATCGAGCCGGTCTACGATGTCGCCATGCGCTACGTGGAGGAGGGCACACCGCTAATCGTCATCGCGGGCAAGGAGTACGGCACTGGCTCCAGCCGTGACTGGGCCGCGAAGGGTACCTACTTGCAGGGTATCAAGGCCGTTATCGCGGAGAGCTACGAGCGCATCCACCGTTCCAACCTGATTGGAATGGGTGTGCTACCGCTCCAGTTCATGGAGGGCGATAGTTGGAGGTCGTTGGGTCTGACGGGCAAAGAGATCTACGACATCGAAGGCATCGACGATGAGATGGGGCCCAACCGGACCCTGGATGTCACCGCGCGTCGCGACAATGGCGAGGAGGTCCGGTTCCAGGTTCGCGTCCGTCTGGATACCCCCGTGGAGGTCAACTACTACCGGAACGGCGGCATCTTGCATACGGTGCTTCGGAACATGGCACGCGAGGAGCGTGAGGTTCGGGGCGCGTAGCGCGTAGAGCGGGGAGCGACCGGGACTGGCTTGCGGAACGGTTGGAAAGCTGGGGAGGTGAGGATCTTGCCTCCCCAGTTATGTTTTCAAGGAGCGTTATCCTTTTTTTCTGATAATCCTTGTTCTAGATCGGAGTAGAACATGCCTGTTATTGATTTGCGGAGCGATACGGTAACCAAACCTACCCCTGCGATGCGCCATGCGATGGCGGAGGCGGAGGTGGGGGATGATGTGTATGGGGAGGATCCGACTGTTAACCGGCTGGAGGCGCTGACGGCGGAGCTGCTGGGGAAGGAGGCGGCGCTGTATGTGCCAAGTGGCACGATGGGCAATCTTATCTGCCAGCTGGTTCATTGTGGGCGGGGGGAGGAGGTTATCGTCGGCGACCGTGCGCATACCTTCCTCTATGAGGCAGGGGGCAGCGCGGCGGTAGGTGGCATTCATCCCCGCACGATCCGCACGAACGAGGATGGCACGTTGCCGCTGGAGGATGTGCGTGAAGCAGTGCGCGCGGATAACCCCCATTTCCCGCGCACGAGGCTGCTCATCCTCGAGAACACGCACAACCGTATGGGTGGGCGTGTCCTGCCCTTGGACTACCTCGAGCAGGCGCGAGCGTTGTGCGACGAGGTGGGTATCGCGATGCATTGTGATGGGGCGCGCCTATGGAACGCGGCAGTCGCGTCGGGGACTGCTCTGGCAGTGGTGGCCGCGCCCTTTGACTCCCTCTCCGTCTGTCTCTCGAAGGGCTTGGCGGCCCCTGTCGGATCGGTCGTGGTAGGGGACAAGGCATTCGTCGCAGAGGCACACCGCGCGCGGAAAGTGCTGGGCGGTGGCATGCGGCAGGCGGGGGTGATCGCGGCCGCGGGCATCGTCGCACTGACCGAGATGCAGGAGCGGCTCGCAGAGGACCATGAGAATGCGAAGCGGCTGGCCGAGGGTCTGGAAAATGCGGGCTACCGGATCCCGCATGTGGTCGAGACGAATCTCGTCATCTTCGAGCAGCCAGAGGAGGGGATGAGCCCGGCCGAGCGTAGTGCTGCTTGGAGGGAGCAGGGGCTGCTCATCTCACCCATCGGCGGCAACCGCTTCCGCGCTGTCACGCACTACGGTATCGAGAGCGAGGATGTGGAGCGGGCACTGGCGATCGTTGCTGCGCTATGAGGTGCTATTCCTGTTCCTGCTCTGAGTGAACGCGAGTGCGGCGGCGCCCAGCAGACCGACGTTGTCGCCCAGGGCAGCCGGGACGATATCGAAGGTACCCTGGTAACCAGCCATGACCCGTTCGTTGGCGGTGTCGCGGATGGGATCGAAAAGTAGACTGCCCGCGTTCGAGACCCCCCCGCCGATGACGATACGTTGGGGGTTGAAGAGGTGGACCAGGTTGGCGATGGCCATGCCGATGTACCCGCCAGCTTGACGCAGTACGTCGAGGGCCATCTCGTCCCCCTCACGTGCAGCCTGAACGATGTCCTTCGGCGTGGGATTGTGATCCAAGGATGACAGGGAGCTGGGAATGCCGCGCCGCAAGCGGGCCCTTGCCTCCTGGGCGATGTTCGGGCCACTTGCCAGTGCCTCGACACAGCCGCGATTGCCACAGCCACAGATCGGACCGTCTGGTACGATCTGTACGTGTCCTGCTTCCGCGGCCATGCCTTGTGCGCCCAGAAGCATCTCATCGTTCACGATAAATCCACTCCCGATACCGGTAGATATTGTGAGGTAGATCAGGTGGTTAAAGCCTCGACCTGCTCCATAGCGGTGTTCGGCGAGGGCTGCAAGGTTGGCGTCGTTGCCGATCCAGACGGGAAGTGACACTCGCTCACCAAGCTCGTCGGCAAGTGCGACGTTTTGCCATCCAGGTAGGTTCGGCG
>JALZCF010000682.1 GCA_030863245.1 Chloroflexota bacterium | reverse complement strand
AGCCAGGATCAAACTCTCCGTGAATCTCAAGCTTACGTTTGCTGCTCGCAAACGCACAGAGTTCTGTTTGAGCACAGCTTGTGCGTCTGCTTGCTATCACTCTTCTGTTGATAAGGTTCCTGCTGCGTTATCCGCAGCGACTTAAGAGCCTAACACACCTTGCTGGTTATGTCAAGCATGTGCCCGCTTCCTGTTAGCCCACGGCGGCGCGCTTGGCGTCCGGCATAGGGGACAAAAAAACCGCGTTCCACGAAGGGCGGCGGCTGGCGGGCTATATCAGTTGTAGCAGTTTGCCTCGCTGGAGGCGAAACCGTGCCGGCTAGGAAACCGAGCGAGTCGCGTGCGACGTCATTCAGTGCCATGCGGCTAACTGTTCATAAGTATAGCATAATCTGAGCTTATGTCAAATCATACGCAATCATGCCACAGCTGGCCGTGGGCTCTCACCCTTACCAGCAACAAAACGTCGCTCCCGACCGAGCGCCTCGCTTGCGAGTCCACTCTGTCCTGCGCGGCGATGGGTAGTATACACATCCGTGCGGTTTTGTCAAGGCTACGCCCAAGGTGCAAGGCCGCTACGCAACCTCTTTCTTGGCCCGCTTCGCCATCTTTAGGCGCGTCTCGCTATCCAGGATCTTCTTGCGTAAACGAATACTCTGCGGGGTGACCTCGACTAACTCATCATCAGCAAGGTACTCGATGGCTTCGTCAAGACCCATCTCAATCGGTGGGGTCAGGCGGATAGCCTCTTCGGCAAAGCTTGCGCGGTGGTTGGTGACATGCTTCTTCTTGGTTACGTTGATCGGTAGATCACCCGAACGACTATGGCGTCCTATGATCATGCCCTCGTACACCTCAACGCCTGGACTAATGAAAAGTGCGCCGCGCTGCTGCGCGTTGTCCAACGCGTACGCCGTGCTCACACCCTGCTCCAGGTTCACCAGCGAGCCCACCTCACGGGCGCCTATCTCTCCTAGATAAGGTTCGTAACCATGGAAGAGCGTGTGCATGACGCCGGTACCACGCGTTGCCGTCAGGAAATCGGAGCGGAAGCCAAGCAGGCCACGGGTCGGCACGAGGTAGGTCAGGTAGTTGGTGTCATCCTCATCTACCCGCATATCTGTCATCGTGCCCTTACGCTTCCCCAACATCTCGATGACGACACCCGCGTACTCGCCCGCGACCTCGATCTCCACCTGCTCCATAGGCTCGCAAGACTGACCGTCGATCTGCCTCAGGATCACTTCCGGCTTGCCGACCGCTAATTCGTACCCCTCACGGCGCATCGTTTCAATGAAAATAGCAAGGTGCAGCTCGCCGCGTCCAGAGACGATCCAAGTGTCGGGACGTTCTGTATCCGCGACACGCATCGCGACGTTGCGCTCTAACTCACGATAGAGACGCTCGCGGAGGGCACGGCTGGTGACAAACTCCCCCTCCCGGCCTGCGAAGGGACTGGTATTGACGGTAACCGCCATCCGCACCGTCGGCTCCTCCACCTCTATAGGCTTGAGCGGCACGAGATGTTCCGGATCGGTAATAGTGGTACCGATGTTAACGCCTTCAAGTCCAGTCAGCGCAACAATCTCACCGGCTGTCACCTCCTCCACGGCCTGCTTACCCAAGCCATCAAAGGTGAATAACTCACCGATTTTCCCAGAACGCGGCTCACAGTCCGGACGGACGATAGCCACATTCTGCCCTTTGGCTAACGTGCCACTGAGTAGCCGTCCAATCACGATCGCGCCCTTATAATCATCATAGTCCAGCGTTGTCACCATCAATTTGGCCGCTGATTCCGGCTCCACCTTTGGAGCAGGCAGCCTTAGGATGGCCTGAAAGAGTGGCTCTAGCGTATTGGTGAGCGCATCCGGCTCCAGCCCTGCTCGACCTGCAAGACCGTCGGTGTAAACGATCTGGAAGTCAGCCTGCTCGTCTGTTGCTCCTAGATCAACAAAGAGATCAAAGGTCTGATTCACGACCCAATCGGGCCGAGCGTGTGAACGGTCCATCTTGTTGACGACAAGAACCGCCTGGTGCCCCAACTCGAGCGCCTTACGCAGTACGAAGCGGGTTTGGGGCATCGGGCCCTCGACCGCATCCACAAGCAACAGTACGCCGTCCACCATGTTGAGCACGCGCTCCACCTCGCCACCAAAGTCAGCATGGCCCGGCGTGTCTACGATGTTGATCTTTACATCGTCCCACGTCACTGCCGTGTTTTTGGAGAGGATGGTGATCCCGCGCTCACGCTCCAGGTCGTTGGAATCCAGCACACGCTCACGCACTTGTTGGTTTTCACGGAAGACGCGTGCTTGCTTGAGCATGCTGTCGACCAGCGTAGTCTTCCCATGGTCCACATGCGCGATAATCGCGATATTTCGCAAATCTTTCCGCTTCATCCTTGTCACTCTTCCTCATCCACAAAAAATGGCCCTCGCCAGGAGGGCCATCCCATTTCCCGTTATGTCTACATTATACCCGAATTTACGTACGGAGTAAAAAGCAGGAATGCCACACGCTCCTACTACTCCCACAGCTCCCCCGACGCCGACAGAGCAGGAGCTATAGGAGTTGTAGGAGTTTCACGTCCAAACTTGAGCGTCCGAACCGATCCGTCTAGTAGGGACGCTCGTGAGCTGGATCGGTCTCCTCGTAGAGCGTCAGGAAGCTATCGTAACGGCTCTGAGCGATCTCGCCTTCTTCCACAGCACGCTTGACGGCACACTTGGGCTCATGATGGTGGGTACAATCGGAGAACTTACATTGGCCCAGGTAATCACGGAACTCGACAAAGTAGTAATCGAGCTGGGCAGGTTCCATATCCCACAGGCCAAAACCACGGATGCCCGGCGTATCTGCTACGTAGCCGCCGCCATCTAACGCATGCAGGGTCGTCGTAGTAGTTGTGTGTTGTCCATCGCCACCGTGGTGCTCGCTGACCTCACCAACACGCAGACTCAAGTCTGGCTGGATAGCATTGAGAAGGGAGGATTTGCCAACACCGGAAAGCCCTGCCACGACATTCCAGCGGTCGCCCATCGCCCGCTGCAACTCCTCAAGGCCCTCGCCTGTTTCGACACTCGTGAAGAGCACCCGGTAGCCCAACTGATCGGTGTAGAGCGAGCGAATCGCCTCTAGTTGCCCCTCTTCGGCCTGGTCAATCTTGTTGACGACGATGAGCGGCTCTAGACCGTAATACTCAGCGTACACGAGGTAACGGTCTACCAACTCAGGCCAGAACGCAGGCCCACCCACACTCGATACGATGACGAGCTGATCTACATTTGCCACGATCACATCCTGCAAGTGACGACGGAATGGATCAGGGCGACTCAACGCCGTTTTACGAGGAACGACTGCGACGATCAGACCTCCCCCCTCGGGATAACGCTCCACGTGGACACGATCGCCGGGTGCGACAACAGTGGTAGAGGCGCGGATGCCCTCTTTGAGTGATCCCTTAACCGCCGCATCCACGATCTCATCCGTATCATCCATCTTGACATAGTGATGGCCGCTACGCATGTTTATCACAGTACCGAGCGGGTAGCTCGCGTACTGCTTCGAATCGTACTCGAACTCCAGCTCCCCCTCTTCCTCCGCATCGACGCGCTCGCGCCATCGCGCGCTCGCGCTGCGGAGCTGCTCCTTTTTCCTCCCATCCCCTTCGATGCGCTCGTACGCGGGCAGGTTTCGCCAACTTCCCTTTTTAGACTTTGCCATGGTAGCTACTCTCCGAAATGAAAAAGAGCGGGTCATGATGCCCCGCCCCAGTCAGAAAAAAACCGCCTACAGGCGGCTCTTCGCTACTTGCACGCAAGTACTAAAAGAGCGGGGCACCTCCACACGGGGCATCGCACAGATCCATCGCCACACAGATTACCAGTTCTACCTTGCTCACGGCGACGCCTCCTTTCATTAGTGTGATGGTACGGTGGCTGCAGTGTAGCACATCCATCCTCTGGAGTCAATGGGGAACGGCTCGGGAAGCGGGGAGCGGAAGGAGGAAGGATGAGGGATGAGGGATGAAGGATGAAACGGATGGTGTTGATCGGTTATGCTATACTATGTTTCGGGCGTGGTTACGAGGGGAGGGCTCAACATGGTTACGACACGTGCTAGTTTTGACAAGCAATTGACTGAACTGCGGGATCGCCTGCTACGAATGGGGAGTTTGGTGGATGAGGCATTGGATCGTGCTATTCGCGCCCTTATCGAGCGCGATGCCGCTCTCGCGTCGCACGTGATCCGTGGAGACCAAGAGATCAACAGGCTGCGCTATGCGATTGAGGAGCAGAGTTATCTGCTCCTGGCAACCCAGCAACCAATGGCGGGCGATCTGCGCCGGATTGCGGCGGCGATCTCTATTGCCACCAACATGGAACGTATGGCAGACCATGCTGCCGGCATTGCCGTTCTTGCACGCCGCCTCAGTCAGGAACCAGAATTGAAACCGCTCGTGGATATCCCACGGATGGCGGAGATCGCGCGCGACATGCTGCGCCACGCGCTGGATGCGTACCTCAGTTCCGATGCGGAGATGGCACGCGCGGTCGCCGCGGAGGACGAGCAGCTCAACCGACTCAACGAGCAAGTACTGCGTGAGTTGCTTACCTACATGGTGGAGGACCCAAACAGCATCCAGCGGTGCACCTACCTGCTTTGGGTGTCGCACAACCTAGAGCGATGGGGCGACCGTATCAAGAACATCTGCGAGCGGGTCGTTTACGTTGCCACGGGTGAACTCACCGACTTTGACGTACCTCCTGATAGTGAGGAAGAACTCGACGAACACGATTAAGAGCATCGGCAGCTTTATTAGAGACGATTTATGGCACTGACGATCCTGCTGGTAGAGGATGACGACATCCTACGGGAAGCGCTCGCCTATAGCCTAGCACGAGAGGGCTATGGAGTGCGGGAGGTGGGCGATGGGGAAGCGGCCCTCCAAGAGGCACGAGGTGATCCTCCTGACCTTATCGTGTTGGATGTCATGTTACCGGTCCTCGATGGGCTCTCCGTTTGCCGCATCCTCCGTGCCGAGTCATCGGTGCCGATCATTCTCCTCACTGCTCGTACAGGTGAGGTCGACAAGATTATCGGGTTGGAATCGGGGGCTGATGACTACATAACCAAGCCATTCAGCACCGGAGAACTCATTGCGCGAATTCGTGCTGTCATGCGGCGTGTGACGCCATCTCAAGATTCCTTCTTATTGGAGCAAGGCCCGCTTCGACTTGATGTGGAGCGGCGACGTGCGTGGCGCAACGAAGCGGAATTGACACTTAGCCCGAAAGAGTTTGATCTGCTCGCCGAGTTAATGCGTCACCCTGGCAGCGCGCTCTCGCGCGATCTGTTGCTGGAACGAGTGTGGGGCTACGACTATATCGGCGACTCTCGCACCGTGGACGTGCACATCCGCTGGCTCCGCGAAAAAATCGAGGAGGATCCCTCCCAGCCCGAACTGATCGAAACAGTTCGAGGAGTCGGTTACCGCCTTGATGTGTGAGCGTGCAGAGCCGCCGTGCCCGCCCCCTCCGTTTCATCGATCCGGTGGCAGTCTGCTTCCATGAGTACCCTCGTTGTCCTCCTCTCACTCCTGATCCTTGTACTCACTGTCTATATCACTCGTATCCACCAAGAGCGAGAGACTTTGCGCCGCGAGTTACGCCGCGTGCTACGAGCGGGCGCGGGCAAGGTAGAGGCTCAGAGCATGGAGTTGAACTGGTACCGGGCGATCTGCCACACGTTGCCCCTTCCCGTCGTCGTCACCGATGCGCGCAAAGGCTTACTGTACGCCAATCCTGCCGCGCAGCGCGTCTTTGGCTCTATTGAGAAGGGCGAGGGAGCTATCAAGCGCCTACGCCATCACGTGCTGGAAGAACTGCTCGATATGGCCCTCGAGAGCGGGCAAAGCGAGCCGCATCGCGTCGAACTGCCCGGCGATCAACAGTATCTTGTTCTCGCACGTGCGTGGCCCCTGCAAGATGCGGAACCAAGGGGTGCGCTTTTGATTCTTCAAGATATTGCCGAACTGAACCGCCTGGCGCGCGCCCGCCGCGACATGGCGGCTAACCTTTCCCACGAGTTACGCACGCCCCTGACTAGCGTCAAACTGCTTACCGAGACCCTACTGGACGGGGCCATCGAAGAGCCATCATTGGCACGCAAGTTCGTCAACCATATCGCTACGGAGAACGAGGCGTTGATCCGATTGGTCGAGGATCTGACTGCTCTATCAGGAATCGAGAGCGGCCGGACGCCGCTACATCTAGAACCGATCAACCTGCGCGAGCTGATCGACCAGCGTCTGCAGCGGCTTATACCTCAGGCGGAGCAGAAGCAAGTTCAGTTTCGCCTTGATAGTCCGCCATCCCCTATCCTCTCCCTCGATCCGGAGCGCTTCGGCCAGGTGCTGACAAATGTGCTCGACAACGCCATCAAATTCTCGCCGGAAGGCGGTACCGTCTCCATCACTGTCTGCGTCAACGAGGAGGATACCACCCTCGCGATTCGAGATGAAGGTCCCGGCATCCCTCCCCATGAGCTTCCGCGCATCTTCGAACGATTCTACAAGGGTGATCGGGCCAGGACGCGATCCAACGCCTCTGGCACCGGTCTTGGACTCGCAATTGTCCGACACCTTGTCGAGGCCCATGGTGGGACGATCCACGCAAAAAGCGAGTTCGGCGGTGGGACGACCTTCGTTATCACTATGCCGCATGGTTGAGTCGGGACAGTTCCTTCGCTCGGAAAATGGAAAGGGGAAAGGGGAAAGGGGAAAAGGGAACTGAAGGCGCAGGAATTGCTGGGTACGCCGCACCCTAGGGGGCGAGATTCTTTATGGTCGGTTGAAAGTGGTATTTACAGCGCTCACGTTGATGCTGTGAAGCTCTGCATCATTGAAGCGGGAGGGGGCAAGAGATGGACTATCCGAGAGTGGTCATTGTCGGGGCAGGCTTTGCCGGGATGAAGGCAGCGCGGAAACTTGCGAAAGCACCTGTTGATATTCTGTTAGTTGACGAGAACAACTTCCACACCTTCCAGCCTCTGCTTTACCAAGTGGCAACTGCTGCATTGGAACCGGAAGAGGTTGCACACGCGGCACGAGGCATCTTCCACGATCAGGATAATTTCAACTTCCGTCTTGCAAAGGTAACGGGGGTCGATTGGGACACACAGACGCTCGAAGTCGCAGATGGGGATCATGTCCCCTTCGACTACCTGATCCTCGCGGCGGGAGCGGTCACCAACTACTTCGGTATCGAGGGCGTCGAGGAGAATGCTTTCCCGCTCAAGAGTCTGGCAGAGGCGGTGAACCTCCGTAGCCACATCATATACCAGTTCGAACACGCCGACACCAATCCGGGGGCCATCGATGAGGGCGTGCTCAACTTCGTCATCGTCGGAGGCGGGCCGACAGGCGTGGAGATGGCTGGGTCGCTCATCGAACTCTTCGACTACGTCCTAGTCAATGATTATCCCGAAATTGAGGTCGAGTGCGCGCGTGTGATTCTGATCGAAATGATGGATCACCTCCTTGCCCCTTTCCATGAAAAGTCACGCGAGTATGCCTTGGAAGTGCTTCGCAAGCGTGGCGTGGAGGTGATGCTGAATGAGGCAGTCGTCCGCGCGACGCCAACCGAGGTGCATCTAGAGAGCGGAAAGGTCATTCCAACGCGCACCTTGATCTGGGCTGCGGGAGTCCGTGCCAATCCGCTCGCGGACAATCTCGGCTTGGAACAGACGCGTGGCGGGCGCGTCGTCGTGAACGACGATCTGAGTGTACCAGGGCATCCTAACGTCTTCGTCGTTGGCGATATGGCGGCGAGCAAGGATAAAGAGGGAAATGTGCACCCGCAGCTAGCACAGGTAGCTCTGCAGGGAGCAACGCACGCCGCGAAACAGATCGAGCGTCGGCTTAGCGGGAAGCCAACGAAGCGCTTCGATTACTTCGATCCGGGCATCATGGCGACCGTCGGCCGGAATGCGGCGGCGACAGAGCTACCCGGTGGGATACGCTTCACCGGTTTCATTGCCTGGCTCGCGTGGCTCTTCCTCCACCTCATGTACCTCGTCGGTTTTCGGAACCGTCTGAATGTCTTCGTCAACTGGTGGTGGAACTACATCACTTTCGACCGCAGTGCCCGCCTCATCTTTGAAGTCGAGCCTGAACTGGCCGAGGTGAGTCGCCGTGGACAGATTGAGCGGGGTTGGAGTGGAGAGAAGGTGCTCGAGCATCCATTGGAAGAGGTGTAAGACTTCTTCTAGAAAGCACCCTGCATCATGCTGCTGACCAGAGCCAAGGACACGAGCAGGACCACACCACTCGCTATGGCTGCACGAAGTGCCTGCCAATGGATGTCTGATTGATCCACGGTTTTGTTCCTCCATCAAGAGCGTAACGGGGTTTAGTGGTATCGTAGGGAATGGAGGGAGAATTATCAAGCAGTGATCAGTGGGTAGTGAGTAGTGATTTAGTAGTGATTTAGAAGAGAGGTGCTACCTGGTTGGGGAGCACCTCTCTGGCTTATCACGATTCGTTATTCGATGTTGGCCTGGAGTGTTTCCCATTGTTCGTCGGTGACTTTTTCGACGATCACGGCGGCGCCTTGGCCGACGCCGACGCACATGGTGGCAAGACCGTAGCGGGCGTCGGGACGGCGTTTCATCTCGTGCACAAGGGTCGTGAGAATGCGCGCGCCAGAGCAGCCCAGGGGGTGGCCCAAGGCGATCGCGCCTCCATTCACGTTGACAAGGTCGGGATCCAGACCCAGCTCCTGGATGCAGGCGAGGGATTGTACGGCGAAAGCCTCGTTTAACTCCACAAGATCCAGATCCTCCACCTCCAGGCCAGCCCGTTCGAGCGCCTTGCGGGTGGCAGGAATTGGACCGAGGCCCATCGTGCGCGGGTTGACGCCGGCAACGGCACGACTCACAACGCGGGCCATGGGGCGCAGTCCCTGACGTACGGCTTCCCTGCCGCTCATTAGAAGCACAGCGGCCGCCCCGTCGTTCAATCCACTGGCATTGCCTGCCGTGACCGTGCCGTCCGGGCGGAAGGCCGGCCGCAAATTCGCCAGCTTTTCCAAGCTGGTGTCGGGGCGTGGGTGTTCGTCCTGATCCACCACGATGGGCTCCCCCCTGCGCTGCGGTATTGTAACGGGAACGATCTCGTCAGCGAAGCGGCCCGTTTCCATGGCTCGTTTCGCCCGTATCTGGGATTCATAGGCGAAGCGATCCTGCTCCTCACGACTGATCTCGTACTGCTGGCCCTGCCACTCGTAAATATTCTCGGCCGTTTCGCCCATCGACTCGAGCGGGAACATCTCTTCCATCTTCGGGTTGGGATAGCGCCAGCCGAGCGTAGTATCCCACATCGTCTGGTTGCCCCAGGCAAAGCCTCGCTCCGCTTTGGGAACCGAGTAGGGCGCGCGGCTCATGGATTCCACGCCCCCCACGATGAAGACATCCCCATCGCCGACAAGAATGGCACGACTTGCCATCTGTACCGCGTCCAGCGAGGAGGCACAGAGACGATTGATCGTCGAGCCGGCCACCTCTTGTGGGAGGCCGGCGAGTAGCCCAGCCATGCGCGCCACGTTGCGGTTGTCCTCGCCTGCCTGGTTCGCGCATCCGAACATCACATCTTCAATACTCGCCGGATCCACTCCCGTCCGCTCGACAAGCGCGTTGATGACCAGCGCCGCGAGGTCGTCGGGTCGTACCTGGGATAGTGCTCCGCCCAGTCGTCCAATAGGCGTGCGCAGGGCGTCAATGATGTAAGCGTCTTGTTTTACCATCTTTGCCTCGTCTTTGAGAGTTGTTGTTTAGTGAGCTTGTTTTCGAGTTTGTTGGTGCATGTTGCATGTTGCATGTTGCATGTTGCATGTGCTTCGCACAACTGCTCACCATGTTGCATGTTGTATGTTGCACGGTCGCGTTGCGTGAACAACTGCAGGCGAGGTGGGGAGCTTGAGAGTCGTGCGTTGTACATCAGTAGAAGGTTCTGCCGGCCCGGGCGTGTTGTCGTAATAGGGGTGCGGGGCGGTATTGATCCAGGCCGAATTCGTTGCCGAGTGCTTCGAGAATGGCGACGATCTGCTCTGCACGGATGAGGTCAGCCCAGGCGAGGGGGCCACGTGGGTAGTTGGTGCCGAGCTGCATTGCCCGATCGATATCTTCCGGCGTGGCAACGCGTTCCATGAGGGTGAAAGCAGCCTCATTGATGAGATTGCAGACGACACGTGGCAGGACGCCGCCCACGCTGTCTGCAATCTCGACCGGCTCCCGGTCCAGGCTCTGCCAGAACGCGCGTGCTACCTCCTCTATCGATTCGCTACTCTGGAGCGCAGGTATAAACTCGACAATTGTAGTATCATCGAGTGGTGGCAGAGCAGCAAAGCCAACGACCCGTTCGGGATGATGACACCATGATGCTACCTCCGTCGCACTGGCATTGAGTGCGGCTATCAGAATCGGTGTTTCTGGTGGAAGGAGACGATCCAGTTCTGTGATGACATCCCATTTCTCGGTTGCTTCCGCAATCACCGCCTCAATTGCCAGATCTACGTCGTCGCCTACATAGGACTCCAGCTCCTCTACCTGTTCCGCTTCCGCTTCTACCGCGGGCTCGTCAAGAAAGAGCGCCGTCACGCGGTGTGTGGCTTGCTCCGCCAGGTCGGCTAGCGCTCGTGCCAACGGACCATCGCCAACTACTAGCACACTCATCGCCTTGCTATCACCCATTTATCTACCTCTCAATACTCGTACCAGCCGCGCCCTGTCTTCTTGCCCAGCTTGCCACTTTCCACTTGCTGACGTTGGAGGAGGCTGGGACGGAAGCGGGGGGCATGGTGGTAGGCCTCGTAGACGCTCTGGGAGGCAGCGTAGTTGATGTCGATACCGATGAGGTCTTGAAGCTCGAAGGGTCCCATCCGGAAGCCGCCCCCCTCCCGTATCAGGCGGTCGATGGTGGCGATATCTGCGACGCCCTGCTCCAGCAGGCGTAACCCTTCAAGGTGGAAGGGACGTGCAACTCTATTGACGATGAAGCCGGGCACATCCTTCACCCGTACTGGCTTCTTGCCGAGCGATTTTGCGACCTCAACAGTCGCGTCCACCACATCAGGATCGGTTGCTGCACCTGCAACGACCTCAACGAGAGGCATGAGCGGGGGAGGATTGAAGAAATGCATGCCTACCACGCGCTCCGGCGAGGCGGTCGCTGCGCCAATTTGTGTGACACTCAGGGTGGAAGTGTTGGTCGCGAGGACCGCAGCAGGGGAGACGATACGCTCCAACTCCTCAAAAATCTGCTTCTTCAGATCCAATCGCTCTGGCGCTGCCTCGATGATGAATTGAGTCGCTCCCATGTCCCCTAGCGAGGTGGTCGCCGTGATGCGTGCGATGGCAGCCTCTGCCTCCTCGGCCGAGATCCTTCCTTTCTCCCCAAGACGGCGAATGAAGTAGGAGATTTTTTCACGTGCGCCCGCCACGATCTCATGGGAGATATCGTAGAGGATCAGCTTGTACCCGCTCTGTGCGGCCACCTGCGCTATCCCCGCGCCCATCGTCCCAGCGCCGACGACGCCAATGTGGGATAGGTTGTTAGTCTGTCCTACCATTTCTTCGGATCTGTCCATTGACGGCCCTTCCAATGGGGAATGCGGAATGGGGAGTGCGGAATGAGTCAAGTACGGAGGGCGGAGGGCATGCTCTCCGCTTCCCGCTCCTCGCTCTACGCTCCACGGTATTCCGGTTTGCGCTTTTCCAGGAAGGCAGCGACGCCCTCTTTGTGGTCAGCAGTGCGGCCTGCCAGCTCCTGGAGATCGGCTTCGTATTCCAGGGCCTCGTCAAGGGTGCTGTTGGTGGCGTAATCAGCAGCACGTTTGAGAAGACCGATGGCACGGGTGGGCATGATGGCCAGTTGTTCTGCGCGCTGGCGCACTTCGTCTATGAGCTGATCCGGCGGAAAGATATCATTGATTAGTCCCCACTCCAGCGCCTCGCTCGCTGAGACCTTGCGACCGGTGATCATCATCTCCATCGCCCGAGTGGGGCCAATCAGCCGGGGAAGGTTCCAGGTGGAGCCGCTATCCGGGATGAGGCCGATGTTGACGAAGGCCTGGATGAAGCTGGCGTTCTCGCTAGCATAGCGGAGATCGCAGGCCATGACGAGGCTCATGCCGGCACCGGCGGCGACGCCGTTCACGGCACAAAGAATCGGTTTCTCCAGGTTGCGCATGCGCGAGATGACGCGGTTCCAACTCTGGCGTAGATGCTCGCCGTAGCTGACCGGCTCGGCGGACTCCTCCCGCTCACGGACGGAGGCAAGATCCTGGCCGGCACAGAAGCCGCGCCCCGCGCCCGTCAGGATCAACGCGCGCACGGAGGCATCGCGCCCGGCCTGCCTGAAGGCGTCCTGCAACTCCTCCAGCATCTGGTCGTTCCCGGCGTTCAGCTTATCAGGTCGGTTCAACGTGATCGTCAGCACGCCGTTGTCTTGCTCGTGTAGGATGGTTTCATAGTTCATGAGTTGTAATCTATTCATTCACGTTTATAACGTATCCTAGTTTTCCACAATTTCACCACGTTTTCCACGAGTTATCGAATCTTTTGTGGAAAACATGGTGGAATTGTGGAAAGTTGTCCCTACGAGGCTCAATGGATCAGCGTCCCTTCCACTCCGGCTTCCGCTTTTCAAGGAAAGCCCTCACCCCCTCATCCTTGTCCTCGCTGGAGAAAAGCAGGTAGAAGAGTTTGCGTTCGGCGTCAAGCGCCTGCTCCTGCGACATCTCTTCCGCCTTCAGGATCGATTCCTTTGCCAGCTGCAACGCAAGAGGAGCCTTGCTAGCAACGGTTTCTGCCAGTTCCAGTGCTTTCTCAAGGTACAATTCAGTCGGTACAACTCTATTTACCAAGCCGATCTGGTAGGCTCGCTGCGCGCTGATGAACTCACCCGTAAGCACGATCTCCATCGCCCGAAACTTGCCCACGGCACGTGTAAGGCGCTGTGTGCCACCTGCTCCCGGCATGATACCCAAGTTGATCTCGGGTTGGCCGAACCTGGCGTTCTCAGCCGCGACGATCATATCGCAGTGCATCGCCATCTCGTTGCCACCGCCCAAGCAATAGCCTGCCACGGCTGCGATGATAGGCTTGGGGAACTCCTTTATCGCATACCACGGACGGAAGCGATAACTCTTCAACATGTCAACCGTCGTTTTACCCTGAAATTCATTGATATCAGCCCCGGCAGCGAAGGCGCGCTCATTGCCCGTCAGCACCACACAGACGACGCTGTCATCGGTCGCCAGTTTGGTCAACAGGTCGGCCAACTCCTGCATCAACGCGCGGTTCAAGGCGTTCAGGGCCTTCGGCCGGTTCAGGCGAATGAGCGCCACTTTCTCAGCCGGTCGCTCCACAATGAGGTTTTCATATTCCATTGGGTGCCCCTATACGACCTCGGCGGTGAAGACGGATACGAGGTCACCCGCAAACTCCATCAGATCTTGGCCAGCTTCCTGGTTCTCTGGCGACTTTAGAGCATTCCTCATCGTCTCCTTGTCGGGGAACCACATCTCAAACATCAGGTACAGCTCTTTATTTCCCATCAGCGAGCGCGTCACACGACTGACTTCAACGCGGTCATAACCCGGTAAGGCTTCCATCAATGGACTGTGGATGTTGAAGTAGTGCTCATCGAATTCTTCGACATCATCCGGCTGGCGATAAATAGCAACCAGTTTATACACGGTTCGCTCCTTTGCGTGGTTCATCTATCCTTGACGACGGGGCGCATTATAGCATGGGGAGGGGGCACAGCACAGCAGGGAGGAGCGTGGTTATCCAAGCAACAAAAACGCCCTGCCATTGGAGACAGGGCGTTTCGGAGGAACCTGACGGTTCAAGTGACAATCGCCTCTTCCGTTTCAGGATCGAAGACATGCATGTTGTTCATGTTGAACTCGACCTCAACCGTCTCACCTGTGGCGGCGCGGGCACGCGGGTCCACACGTGCGATGTAGTTGATGCCGTTCGACTCCAGGTAGAGGAAGATCTCGTTGCCCATCATCTCCTGCACATCGACGGTGCCCGTGACCCGCTCACCCGATACGCCGGCGGGCACGTACTGCGCTGCGTGAATATCCTCGGGGCGCATACCGAAGATGACTTTCTTGCCCAAGTAGGGGGACAACTTCCGTACGTGCTCTGGTTGGACGCGGAGGCGGAAGCCGCCGGTGTCAATGTACATCTCATCTTTTGTCCCCGTAACCGTCGCATCAAAGAAGTTCATTGACGGGGAGCCGATGAAACCGCCGACGAAGACGTTATGCGGATGGTCGTAGAGGTTCTCTGGCGTGTCGACCTGCTGTAGAACGCCGTCCTTCAGGACCGCGATACGGTCTGCCATCGTCAGCGCCTCGACTTGGTCATGGGTGACATAGATGAAGGTCGTGTCCAGCCGCTGATGTAGCTTCGAAATCTGGGCACGCGTCTCCACCCGTAGCTTGGCATCGAGATTGGAGAGCGGCTCATCCATCAAGAAGACAGCCGGCTCACGCACGATGGCACGGCCAAGGGCCACGCGCTGGCGCTGACCACCGGAGAGCGCCTTCGGCTTGCGATCAAGCAGCTGCGGGATACCAAGCATCTGGGCCGCTTCCTGCACCCGCGCATCGATCTCGTCCTTGGGCATCTTACGGAGTTTGAGACCGAAAGCCATATTGTCGTACACGCTCATGTGAGGGTAGAGCGCGTAACTCTGGAAGACCATCGCGATGTCGCGGTCCTTCGGCGGCACATCGTTTACGACACGATCGCCGATAAGGATTTCCCCGTCGCTGATCTCCTCCAGACCGGCGAGCATACGTAGCGCCGTGGACTTGCCACAGCCAGAGGGACCGACCAGGACGAGGAACTCCTTGTCCGGGACGTCCAGGCTAAGGTTCTTGATTGCCGTGACATCGCCCCAGCGCTTGGTCACATTACGATAGGTTACACTTGCCATAGACGAACTCCTTATGGTGTTAGGGTCGCTCTTCGTAACGCGCGAGAGAGGGACACGCTACGTCGAGATCGACCGGGGTCGAGCCGGACAGAACTGTTCGGTCACAGCCACCGTATGCTGGCCCGATGCGCGATCAATGCTCTCCCACTGTGGGCATACACCAACACCGTTCCGCGCTCGACCCATCAGGGAATTAAACATGAAGGATGGGCCATGGTTTCTTGGCTCCCAAGGAATGGGCCGCCAATGTAACCGCTTACATATACTATATCACATTGTCTCAGGCTTTGTCTACCCCCTTTCTGCTCTATCGTGGAAACGCAAGAATTAGTCGTAGTACCGTGCAATTGCTTTCGATCACTTACCAATCTTTAAGGACGTGATACAATGGGACAAGATATGTGAGACGAGGAAAGTGGAGAAGGTCATGGCAAGTACAATTATTGAATTCGAAGGGATATACGGTGGTCCCCAATCGCGCGAGGTCGTATTACGAGTGCTCAAGGAGGCCCTGGCCCTCGTCGAGAACACAGAGCCATACGCCGAGATTATCTGCTCGGGCTTCCGCATTGAGGAAGAGGAGCCAGCAGAGGCGCAACCAGCGAGACATGGTGAGTGATGATGCAAAGGGTGTTTCATGTTATTGAGCCGTGAAACATGAAAGGCAATAAGTCAACCTCTCGCACGTGTAGCAATAAGCGCGCCATCCTCCACTGAGCGCCCGTCATCACGGTGCGGTGGTCGATCGTGATAGGCTCCTTACTCCTGTGCTGTGCGAAAAGAAAAGGACCGAGGCAACGTGCCCCGGTCCTGATTTTTAGTCACGTTGGTCCTCAGTTTCCTCTATCCTTCGCTTCGTATCCACGCAGGAGTTCCATCAGCAAGCGCACTCCCACCCCAGAGGCGCCCTTCGGCGCGTACGGAAGTTTGGGCTTTCGCTCATCATGCCAGGCCGTACTGGCAATGTCGAGATGTGCCCACTCGTAATCGCCGATAAAGTTGCGCAGGAAGAGCGCGGCCGTGATGGAACTGCCTGCTCGCCCCCCCACATTCTTCACATCAGCGATGTCGCTCTCGAGCAGTTTGTCGTAATCATCGTAGAGCGGCATTCGCCACAGCTCCTCGCCGCTGCGGTGCGATGCCAGTTGGAGGTGCTCGACCAGATCCTCATCATTGCTGAACAGGCCGCTCATGTTGTTACCCAATGCTACGACGATAGCGCCAGTGAGCGTGGCTAGGTCCACAACTGCCCGCGGATTGTAGCGGTCGATGTAGGTCAGCGCGTCGGCAAGGATCAGGCGTCCCTCCGCATCTGTGTTCTGCACCTCGATCGTCTTGCCCTTGAGCGACGTCAACACGTCTGCAGGGGTGAAGGAACCCTGACCAATCGCATTATCAGTAGCGGGTACAACGCCGACGATGGGCAGATCGAGGGGTTCGGGTAGGTTCGCCAGCGCGCGGAAGAGACCCAATACCGCCGCACCGCCTGCCATATCTGTCTTCATCTTCCATAGATTGGTGGATGGTTTAATACTGATGCCACCCGTGTCGAAGATTAGTCCCTTGCCGGCGAGGCCAACTGGCCGCTGATCCGGCAGCTCATCGACACGATATTCCAACACGATGAATTGGGGTGGAGTGGCAGAGCCCTGCGCGACGCCGTTGAACGCCCCCATTCCCATCGCCCTCGTCTCTTCCAGGGAGAGGATCTTGGCGTTGATATAGGGACTCGACCCAGCAATATCACGCGCGACCTCCGCGAGGTAGGGCGCATCGGCGATGTTCGGCGGAGCGTTCACTAGGTCACGAGCCTGGGTCACACCACTCGCGACGGCCTGGCCCAGCGCTGCTGCCCGCTGCGCTGCCTCGTCAGCAGCGAGTAGGATCAGTATCTCCACCGTCTTCTCAGGGCCATCCTCCCCCTTTTTTTGTTTGAGAGAGTAGTCGTATAACCCTAACTCTGCCGCCTCGACCACGGCACGAGTGGCTTCGGCGGTATCAAAGCCCTGGCCCGTTTGGTGGGCCAGAGTTGTGGCAACAGTTCCACCGAAGGATTTTGCCTTCACGACACCTTTTGCAGCTGCCCGTCGAAGTGCCTCGAGCGTCAACTCCTCCTCTTTCCCCAATCCAACGAGCAGCAGTCGCCTCGCTGCAACTGCACCGCGTGGATAGAAGACGGCCACCTCCTCTCCGCTCTTGCCCTCGAAGTCGCTGAGCAAATCGCTGGCCGCCTCGCCGAGGCGTTCCTGCAACTCATTGGGTAGCGTGCCACCCTCAAGTAGGCCTACCAGCAAGGTGTCTGCCTGAACATTTGCCAATGATTCATTCGAAAATTGTACTTCCATCTGCTCCATTCTTTCTTGCTGTTTCGTCCTGCACTCGCAAGTGTTGCGTTAGGTCGTCTAGTTTCTTCAAAGCCCGATCGAGCAATGCTCGATGGGCCGCTGTGTTGAGCCAGCGGCTCACACCGGAAGGGTGTGGCAGGGGTACTACCGGAATGGTCCGTGTGGTTCGTTGAACATGATATACTTGAGAGACTGCGTCCTGCAAGCGCGTCCCACGAAAACCGAGGGCATGCAGGGCCATCGTCCCGAGGGTGACGATGACATCCGGCCCTGCAAGTTCCAGCTCTCTTTGCCAAAAGGGACGACAAAGAGCCTGCTCATGAGCGGTAGGACGACGATCGCCCGAGCCACTTGGCGCCGGACCAGGGTAGCAACGGGTAATCGCGGTCATGAAGGCAGTATCGCGGAATGCATCCTCCTCCCAACCCGCTTGCTCCAACCACTTCCAGAGAGGGGAAGGTTGACCGTGTCGCCCCGGCGAGAAGGGCGGCAGGGTGGGATCTTCCGCATGAATGGCAGCAGGTGCCTGGCCAAGCACAAAGATCGGCGCGGGCAGGGGGCCGTTATGAACCAACGGTGGCCCACCGATGGTGTATCCCTCTGTGATACACGTACGACACCCGACCAGCTGGTCACGAAGTTCCTCGACACCCCCAGATATCAATTCCTGACGGCTATCATCAATTGCTACAACGCGCGTCTCTGCCACAGTTAATAGACTTTCTAGCTTCTCTTCTACCCTCATGCTGAGCCGAGCACGTGAGGTCAAACTCGTTCTACTAGGTGGGGCAAACGTAATAACACGCACCAGAACGTCTTTGGTTTCACATGGTCAGCTCTATTAAGTATAGTAAAGGGTGCGACATGACGAGATTGGTGCGCTCTTACAGACCTTCAAACAAAAAGCCGCCTGATGAGGGCGGCCTTTGTACCAGCCACGTTTTCCTCGCGACCGCCTACCCTTACACGACATAACGCGCCTCCGTCTTAGGATGAATCGTCCACCGCAGGGCGGCGCTCTCGAAGCGCAGCTCCCAGACACGGTTATCAGCCGTCATCACGAGGAAGTGATGGGTATCATCGGATCTCCACTCGCGCCCTCGGTCTGTTACTTCCATTGAACGACCTTTCCAAACGAAGGCGAGTGGACGGATGGCTCCATCCGGTTCGAACACTGCTTCTACGGCCGCATTCTGTTGTTCGGGTTGTTTTACGGGCACATCCTTCTCCTGCAGCAGTTCTAAAAAAAGTGAGATAGCCTCGCCAGCACTACTCTGCTTGTTCCCCTCTCGACTCCCTTCCCAGATGAACCGTCGCACGAGCACATGTTCCAGCGTGGCGACACCGATATAGGTAAGGCCAACGGGTTTAGTCGGCGTGTGCCCACCCGGTCCTGCAATACCTGTGATGCTGATAGCGTAATCGGTATCAAACGCCTTCCGTGCACCCACCGCCATCTGCTCGGCCACCTCAGAGCTCACCGCGCCGAAGCGTTCCAGTGTGTCACGGCGCACAGCGAGAACATCTCGCTTAAGCGCATCGCTGTATGTGATAGCGCCGCCCCTATACCAACGGCTACTGCCGGGTACATTCGTGAGCAAATGACCGAGCAGACCACCCGTACAGGATTCAGCCGTGGAGAGAGTTGTCCCCTGCTCTATAAGAATGGCAGCGACTTGGAGTATCTCCTGCATAGAGCTGCTCATCTCGGACTCAAGAGAAAGAACAAGAAAAACGCCCACTCCTAGCGGAATGAGCGTTTTAAGGTATCGGTATCATGCGACCTGAAGCGTCCGATGCAGCATAGCATCGGCGTCATCATCGTACTGGGCACTGCGAAGCATGTTCAGACGCGCCTGCAATGCTCCCAACCGTCGCAGGCAGCGCGCCCGCTCCTCTTCCAGCCTTCGGCGGTGCGCAACCTCAAGGTCCCCCGAGAGAAGACGATCATACTCCGCTATCTCCCTACCAACCGTCTTCGCCTTCGTCGCAACCTGCTCGCACAATGCGGGTAACGCTTCAGGTTTGAAACTTTCCAACAACACTATTGACTCCTTCTAGCAATCCAAAGAAGTGCTTCTCTATCAATCAGCAAGAAGCAATTCCCTAATATTATACCACTCAGATAAAGGTCATCCAAGCCTCTGGTGGAGGTAGATTGGCGTTGTTAAAAAGCATGAAGTGTGCCAGGCGCTGTTGCATGTTGCATGTTGCATGTTGCATGGAGAGAACGCGCGATACGTAGTGGAGAGTGTATTGATAATCGGGGAAGCGGAGGTACAGAGTCCAGGGCGGAGACATAGGAGTGCCCCTACACTCCGATGAGAGAGATGATATTCATAAACGTAAACGGGAGACGCACTACGTTAGGAAGCACAGGGAGCTACGCGCTAGGCAACATGTCAGGTGATTATTCCTTGCATGGAACTTGCAGGGGGAGTTCGGAGAGGAGGCGAGATGAGTACTATCGAGACACCGGATTGGGTCAAGGATGCCATTTTCTACCAGATATTCCCCGACCGCTTCGCGCGCAGCGACCGCGTCCCCAAACCCACCCATTTGGAACCGTGGGATGCGCCGCCGACTGTACATGGCTTCAAGGGAGGCGATCTCCTTGGCGTGGCGGAGCATCTGGATTACCTGGACGAGCTGGGAGTCAACGCGATCTACTTCAACCCGATCTTCCAGTCGGCTGCCAACCATCGTTACCACACTCATGACTACTTTCAGGTCGATCCGATCCTTGGCGGTAATCAAGCCTTCCGCCAGTTGCTCGACCGCGCGCACACGCACGGCATCCGGGTGGTGATCGACGGCGTGTTCAACCATTCTAGTCGCGGCTTCTTCCAGTTCAACCACATTCTGGAAAACCATGAATTCTCACCCTATCTCGACTGGTTCCACGTGTTCGAGATGCCGATCAACGCCTACGACCATACGCGTCAGCCACAGTATGCCGCCTGGTGGAATTTGCATGCCCTGCCGAAGTTCAACACAGAGAACGCAGCAGTCCGCGAGTTCCTCTGGGATGTCGCGGAGCACTGGGTGCATTTCGGCATTGATGGGTGGCGACTGGACGTACCGAACGAGATTGATGATGATTCCTTCTGGCGGGAGTTCCGGGAGCGCGTGAAGCGAGCCAACCCCGCGGCCTACATTTGTGGGGAGATCTGGGGCAATGCCCAACGCTGGCTTCAGGGTGACCAGTTCGATTCGGTGATGAACTACCTATTTACCAAGTCGGCCATCGGTTTCTTTATCGGGGATGAGATGGTAGAGGAACTGATCGAGGGCGTTGGTTACTACCCTATCGAAAGCCTCAATGCGCCAGAGATGGCAGAGCGGATTGAAGCGTTGCTGTCGATGTACCCACGGGAGGTCACCTTGGTTCAACTGAACCTGTTGAGTAGCCACGACACCGCCCGCTTCCTCTCGGTAGCCGATGGCGATACGAGCGCGTTGAAAATGGCAACCCTCTTCCAGATGACCTATCCCGGTGCGCCCTGTATCTACTATGGGGATGAGATCGGGATGATGGGGGGCAAAGACCCGGACAGTCGCGCTGCGTTCCCCTGGCACGACCGACCGGAGTGGAACATAGAATTACTCGACTACTTCAAGCGAGCCACGGCGCTCCGACACGCGCATACAGCCCTCCGCCGTGGTGACTACAGAACGCTCCACGCGAAAGGTAATACCTACGTCTACGAACGCAGTGATGAAGCAGAGCGGCTGATCGTTGCATTCAATGCAGGTACAGAAACGGCCGAATTCGCCCTTTCCATGCCGGAAAGTCGACTGCTATCCCGCTTCGGTGACCTAGCTACCATCGTAGTGGAAAGAGGAGAGGCCAATTTCAACTTGCCCCCGCGTACGGGCGCAGTCTGGGAAGTGGAACCGTGAGTATGGAAGTTGAAGCCAAATACCGAGCTGTGGAAGCTATCAACCCAGAGGACATAGAAGCATTGGATCTTGCGCCCTACACACTGGGGCCGCGAGAGTTCCACGATCTGCATGACACGCTGCTCGACACTGCAGAGCGGGATATTGGTCGTTACCAGTACGCGCTCCGCGTGCGCCGCGATGGAGAGAAGGTGTTTCTCACACTGAAGGGACCGAAGATCCGGCAGGGTAATACAACGTGGCGACCTGAGTGGGAGGAGGCGCTCGACAACGGCGATCCCGACGACGTTACCAGCTGGCCTCCTATATTCCAAGAGCAGGTGCGGCTGATGAGTGATGGTAAGTCACTACTCCCTCAGCTTCACGTCCGCAATCGACGTTACACATGGATGCTCTACCGTCAGGGAGCGCAGGTGGCAGAGATAGCACTCGATCGCGGCACGATTCACGCAGGCGAGGCCGAAGAGCCGATGCACGAGCTCGAGGTTGAATTGAAGGGAGGCGACGAAGCGGATCTCAACGCGATCGTTGCCATGTTAAGAAGCGCTTTGCCGCTCGTCACCGAAACGCGCGGCAAAGCTGAACGCGGGTTTGCCTTGCTGGCAAAGGGATAAATTCGAACGTTTATTCACGTTGTCGACATTTTTCCACAATTTTCGGCAACTTATCCACACATATCCTCACCTTGACGCAGCGGGTGGCACGGCTCACTCTTCTAACGACAAGAGATACCGATTTAACGTCTCACGTGCGGCAGCAAGGGCTTGCATAGCGGGCCAGTTGTCGACGAAGCCATCAGCCGTCTCCGGTTCGAGGATGCGGGGAAAGGGATCAGAGGGCGTGGGGCAGCCTGCTTCCCTCGTTTCCGGCCAGTGAGGGGCGAAGCGGTCGGCCCAGGTGTGCTCGTACTCCCGTACCAATTGACCACGCGCCTCAGTGTAGGCCTCCCGCTCTTCGTTAGTTGCTATCCCTCTCTTGTTCACGTCGATGACAATCGCCTCCACCACATCCCACCATGTTACAAATTGCTCGATCTCAGGCGCGGATGCACCAGAGCGTAGAGAACGGAGGAATCGGGTAAAGGGGTTCATAGAAGGCGCTCCATTTCCGTCACACTTTGGACCACCTCATCCGCACCCGCCGCGCGCAATTCCACTTCTGTGGCAAAACCAGTGAGAACACCCAGCGCCTGCGCTCCCGCTCGCTTGGCGGTCTCCATGTCGACTGGCAGATCACCGACCATGAGGACGCGCTCAGGTAGAACATTGAGAAATCTAGCAGTGCGGCGGACGGCTTCGGGATGAGGTTTGAAGCGCCAGATATCCTGGCGTGTCGTGACAGCGTCGAAGTACTGGCGCAAGTCGTTGGCATCGAGGAAACCATATGCCTCACGGCGAGCGCGATTGGTGAGCACGCCAAGTGGATAGATCGTAGCAAGGCGTGGCAGCAGTTCTGACACACCTTCAACAGGATGTAGGCTGCCAAGGATGCCGATGCCCTTCGCGACACGCGCGCGGTCGGCCAGTGGCTGAAGTAGACTCATCAATCCGGTACGGTCGAGAAGAGCAAGTAGATAGTTCGTTGGCGTCTCGGTAACGACAAAGAGGCGGCGGGCGGCGGCCTCGGGGTCACAATCCGGTAAAGCCCAGGCCAAGGGGCGGAGCCAGTGCGCTAACGTGCC
Source organism: Chloroflexota bacterium (assembly GCA_030863245.1). Lineage (GTDB taxonomy): Bacteria > Chloroflexota > Anaerolineae > Ardenticatenales > Ardenticatenaceae > JALZCF01. The sequence continues at coordinate 3,735 of JALZCF010000682.1, read as the reverse complement.
ACCCTTCTGCCCACCCTGCAGTTGCATTAGCGTACCGTCGAGATCGAAGAGAATGGCCTCTATCCGGCCAACATCGAGCATCAGGTCACCTTGTAGCGCGTCGCATCCACCAAAGCACTACGGTAGTCTTTGTGCTCTCCGCCGGAAGCGCCCCAGCCACTCCTGCCAGCGTGGAAGCGACGGCGCACTGGTCGGCGAGGGGATGGGGGTGGGGGGACGCTCGCGCGGGTCCGGGATAGCCGATATCTCGGGCGGTAGCACAACACCTGTCGGTTGAAAGTCCGGACTCAGCATCTTGCGGTAGGCGTAACCGCCGATGACACGGAGCGAGGCCAAGGTAGGCGCTGCGAGAAATATTCCCAGAACGCCAACCGTGCTCAGCCCGATGATCGCACCGAGCAATACCACGGCTGGGTGCAGGTGAACACTTCCACCAATGATGCGAGGCACGAGAAAGTTAGACTCCAGTTGTTGGATCACAACATAGGCGGCCAAGACCACCAGTGCAAAGAGACCATTGGACATATCAAAGTGTGTCGAGCCCTGCACGAGTGCCAGGGTAACGGCGGGAATACCAGAGAGAATCGGGCCAAGGTTGGGAATCAGGTTCAGGATGCCTGCCAGAATACCGAGGAAGAGCGCTTGGGAGACACCCAAGAGTGTAAGCACGAATGTGGTGGCACCGAAGATAACAGTCGACAACAAGAGTTGACCACGCAGGAAGGCATTCCACGTGCGGTCGATGCGTCGCGTCAGGTAATAGACCTCGAGTCGATTCTCACGAGGGATGAGGCTCCAGAAGTACTGGGCAATGTTGGTCGAATCACGCACGATGTAGAAGGATATTACCAGGATGAAGAGAAGCCAGAGAACGGTGGATAAGAAGGTAGTCGCAACGCCAAAGACCACGTTGACGGAGGAAGAGGCTATCGACGTCGTCAACGAAACCAGTTGCCCGGCGAAGCTCTGGTAGAGCTCATAGGGATCGAGCGATTGCCCCAATATGGTGGGGGTGCCAAGGTCCGCGATCAAGTCACCCAATTGTTCGATGCCACGCTCCAATGTGGGAACCAGGGCCTGAACCTCATTCACGATCGTCGGGCCGACAAGTGCCGGAACCAGGGCGAGGGCGATCAGTAGTAGCAGGTAGATAAAGAGCGTGGCAGCTGTGCGCGACCATCCCGTGTTTCTCTGCACGCGGTCAACGATCGGCACGAGTATGTATGTCAGCAGTAAGGCAAGTGCCAGCGGCGTCAGGAATGGCCACAGAATGCGTGCGCCCAACAAAAAGAGGGTCACAAGCGCGATACCGATTCCCAACCGAAGGGATGGGTGCCAGCGGGTGATCATTTTCTTACCGGATCCTTTGTTCCTTCAGCCGCGTAGGCCCAAGGCCTTAGCAAGCTCCATTACAACGAGTGGTACCAAACCAAGCCCCACTACTCAGGCCCAATCTTCCGTGGACAGTGGAACCGTCTGGAAGATTGGTTGGAAGCAGGGTATATAGATGATAGCCTACTCACTCAAAAAAACAATGATGGTAGCGCAGAACAAAAAGGCCGCCCTCGAGGGCGGCCAATCCTCTTTATGAAGTTGTTACCTCACCCAGCCTAGCGAATTCAGGGGCCAATAGCTCACGACCGCGCGGCCAACAATATTATCAAGGGGGATCATGCCGAAGCTGCGGCTGTCGTTGCTGGCTGCGCGGTTGTCACCGAGGACAAAGAGGTATCCGTCTGGGACTACCATCGAGGGCATGTCACCTGGAGTACTCTGACCGAGGTATTCCTCTATCAATAGATCCCCGTTCAGAAAGACGTGTCCGTTACGGATAGCGATCACATCGCCCGCCGTAGCAACCACTCGCTTGATGAGGGATGTATCCTCACGACCCTGCACCCTGAGGACGACGACATCGCCGCGAGCAGGGGCCTGGAAGTGATAGCTAACCTTTTCAATGACCAGACGCTGTTCTGGATGAAGCGTTGGTTCCATACTACTGCCATCGACTCGAGTGGGTTGGACGACAAAAACCACTATCGCGATGGCGATGCATAGAGCAGGCAATACCGTTTCTAGTAGGTCTCGGAGCAACGCCTGCGGCCACGAGGTAGCGACCGTAGTGGCACCAGTCGTCGTGACTGGGGACGCGGCGCGCTCGGAGATCTGTAGATTCGTACTGTCCACGCAATCTCCTCAGTCGATCCGGATCAGTTCCGCACTGCTAATGTCAGGAACGGCTCGAATTTCTTCGATTAATCGTTCCGGCGGAAGATCATCGAGGCCGATAGCCATGACAGCCGTCCCACGGGGCTGATCGCGACCGACTTGCATGAATGAAATGTTCACTTGTTCACGTCCCAGAAGGACTCCAACCTGACCGATCATACCGGGTCGATCTTGGTTGTGGCACACCAGTATATAGCCATTTAATTCTAAGTCAATCCAGAAGTCTTGGATACGGATAATGTGGGGCGAGCCACGCAGGAGCGCTCCCTGGAAGCGGCGGAGCTCCCCGTTACCTATCTCGATAGTGATCGTGTCCCTTACAGGCGAGTTGCTCTCCTCTCGTTTCACCTCGGTGATGCGGAGGCCTCGATCTCGCGCTACCAATTCGGCATTCACGCGGTTAATACGCTCCTCAGAGATCGGCTCCAACAACCCCTTAATGACCGCAGCCTTCAGAGGGCGCGTATCCGGCAGAGCGGGCTTTCCCTCATAAATAACACGCACCTTGCCCAATCCTCCAGGTACAAGCTGGACGGCTAGCCGCGCCAGTTTTTCCGCCAGGTCCATAAAGGGGCGCATCTCCTTAAGCAGTTCCGGAGCAATGAGTGGCGCGTTGACAGCACTGCTGACGGGCTCTCCCTTGAGGGCCGCGAGAACGGCCTCTGCGATCTCGCGTGCCACATCCAGTTGCGCCTCTGTGGTGCTGGCGCCGAGATGAGGCGTGACGATGACGTCGGGGCGTCCTAACAGAGGATGATCGCGTGGGGGCGGCTCCTCAGAGAACACGTCGAGCGCTGCGCCAGCCACCTGGCCACTATCGAGCGCTCGCACCAATGCCTCGTCGTCGATCAATCCACCACGTGCGTCATTGATGAGGTAAACCCCCCGCTTCATCCTCGCAAGGGTGTTATCGTTGATCAGGTGGTGGGTGGCATCGGTCAGGGGCGCGTGGAGCGTAATAAAATCGCTCTTGGACCAAACTTCTTCTAACTCGACCAAGGGCACATCCATCGCGTCCGCTCGTTCGGCCGGGAAGTAAGGGTCGTAGGCGATTACCTGCATGCCGAGTCCCTTCGCGCGTTTGGCTACCTCACTCCCGACACGCCCCATCGCGATGATGCCTAATGTCTTGCCAGCGAGCGCCGTGCCAATGAAGCGGTGGCGGTCCCATTCCCCACGGCGCATGGCCATATCCGCCTGCGGGATATTGCGCGCGAGGGCCGCCATGAGCGCGATGGCATGCTCGGCAGCCGCAATCGAGTTACCGGTGGGTGCGTTGACCACGATGATGCCGCGGGCTGTCGCAGCGGACAGGTCGATGTTATCCACACCTGTTCCTGCACGTCCCACTACCTTGAGTGTGGGAACCGCTTTCATCAGGTCGCGTGTGACTTTCGTGCCACTCCTCACGATCAGCGCATCAGCCCTGACCTCATTCAACCGTTCTACGAGCTTCTCTGGCGGCAAGTTGAGTTCTGCCACCACAGTGGCCTCGCGGCTCAATAT
>JALZCF010000663.1 GCA_030863245.1 Chloroflexota bacterium | reverse complement strand
GGCCAGTGATGCTCGTCGCAGATCGGTTCCGCATAGCTCGACGCGTCATCGTGCCCGGCGTTCCAGTACACGAAGCCACCAAATAGGGAGCGACTGGCGCTTCCCGAGGCGTGACGGGCTACTCTACTCATCTCACGTGCATCAAGGTCCAGCCCTAAGGCAGCGCAGCCCGCCACCGTGAGCGCGGCAAAGGCACTGGCGCTACTCGCGATGCCCGTCCCCATCGGGAAGTTGTTCTCTGATACAACCCGCGCGCTCGTCTCCACCCCTGCCAGTGCCCGTATGCGGTCCAAGTGACGGGCGGCGCGATGCCACGCATTACCGTGCCGCTCCTGTCCATCGATGATCACCACATCAGCATTGAGCGACGGATCGAACTCAACCGTGGTTACGGTGCGGAGCGCATCCAACGTCATAGAGATACTATCATTGAGCGGGAGGTTCAACGTAGAATCGGCTACACCCCAGTACTTAATGAAGGCAATGTTGGAGCCGGCACTTGCGGTTGCTCTCTGCTCACCCATCTTTGACCCTCCCTTGTCCTGTGGGGATGAATCACTACCCTATCGTTACATCCTTCACGTCTCCATTGTATCCCTACCCCCCGCTCTCGCCAACAAAAAAGGACAGGTTGATGACCCGTCCTATCAAATCCTTCCTTTCCACAAATCCTTGTTCTACCCTTCCTCCCACGCCCGCACGATCGTACACCCATACGGCTCTGTCTCGGCCGTCACCACCTCTCGGCCAAGGAGCAGGGCATCCACCGCCTCCTCCAGGTAATTCACCGTCGTCACCTTGTTCTTGAAGGTCCTATCATCCACCGCGCCCCGATAGCGCAGCCGTCCCGCGTTATCGAAAACAAAGACGTGCGGTGTGGTTTGGGCATGGAAGTAATCTGCGATCACGTTACCACGATCGCGCAGGATGGGAAATGCGATATCGCGCTCCTTGACGGCCTCAAGGATGTCATTCTCATCCTCATACCAATTCGAGTCGACAGCAAGGAAAGCGACGCCTTTGGGCCCGTAGCTCTTCACAAATCCATTGAAATACGCATCGTACTGCTGCGAGATGGGACATTCCGCCGACCAGAAATCAATGACCAACACATCCTTCATCCGCTCACTGATGCGGTAAACTTGGCCATCCATTGCCGCCAACTCGAAATCTTCTACAACGTCGTTCAAGCCTAGAGGCTGGTCCGGTGGTGTAAAAGGTGCTTCCGCCTGCGCCATATCCGATCTCCTTCATGTGGTTCTTTGTTAGAAAGGAGCAAGCATAATGCCTGGGCGGAGGTACTGAAGGCTAAGTTGGGTAGTTCGCTCTAACCCGTCTTTACTTTCGTTACCTCGATCTGCTCCGGTTGGATCAGCCCTTTTGCTACCTGAGCGCCAACTTTGGTGAGGGTGGGAGGATGGAGAAGCATGTTGGCATAGTTGGCGTTCGCCATCGGGCAGGCACACTCCCTGTTCGCAATGGAGCGGCGCATCTCCCGCAATGAGCCGACATGCTCGAACCAGATGGGACGCAGGTCGTAGTCACTCTCGCGTAAGTTGCCGACTGATTCGGCCCGGATGCAGCAGCTCCACACATCACCATTAGGAGCAATGTGCGCGCTGGCCCAGCCCGCATGGCAAGGAATTTCCTGCTCGTTCGAGAAGAGAACCTTCTTCGCAAGCTGGTAGTACTGAGCGCGGAAGGCCTGCGTCACTCGCGCGATACCCTTGACCGGCTTTCGTCGTGCCTGCTCGCTCAGGAAATCGGCGATGGGTGCGTACTCCTCTGCTAGCGGCGTGATTTCCCAACCCAACGTGGATAATTCCGCACGCTCCTCTGCCACCTCCGTAATATAGCTATCCGGCTCCAGAAACTCCAGCCCATGATAGATATCATAGAAGCGCTCGATGTTGAACTGCGAGATGACGGTATGGACGGTGAGTACAAGATTGGAATGCCGCTTCTGGAGCGCCTTCAATCCTTGCCATGTCTCCATCGCCTTCTTCCAGTTGCCAGGCACCACACGAATGCGGTCGTGCCGCTCTCCTACCTCATCGAGTGACAGGTTAATGCCAATGTTGGTTCCTTGGGCTACAGTGCACATCCGGTCGGTCATCTCCAGGATGCGTTCCGTGAGGATGCCGTTGGTCGGGATCGTCACCACCTCTGGCTTGCATTCTTCATAGGATGCAATGACCAGCTCATCCAGGTCCCTTCTCAGAAATGGCTCGCCGCCCGTAAACGTTATGTAAAATGGCGTCTTGCCGAGATGATGGAAGACCCTACGCCACTCCTCCACCGTCATGTCATCGTTCGGTCGCCGCCACACATCGCACGTCTTGCACTTCGAGTTGCAACGAAACGACACCGAGACAACGATGCTGAAGGGTAGCATCCTCGGATATCCAAATTTGTAGAAGCTCCAGTAGAGCGGAAGCTTCGGGAGCAATCCGAGCATCTACTGGTACGCCCCCTCTGTTGCTTTGAGAGCCTTCGGCGCGTTGTTGCCCGTCTTCTTCGAACCTGAGAGGAACATGCGCCTGGCGTCGCTAAGGCGGGCCGGTGCGTTGAGCCAGGTATCCTTGGTGAGCAGGCGCTTCGCTAGGCGGTTTGGGCGCAGGTAGAAGCGACGATACGCCTCATGCCACTTCTCCTCGACCAACTGTGGGTCGAGGTCGCCGATCTGGAAGCGTGCCTTCTGGTCATGAATCGCGAAGTCGTGCCAGTCATCACTGAAGATGTTGCCATGCTTCTCCAGTAGATCATACATCCGCGTGCCGGGGAACGGCGCAGCGATCATGAAGTTTGCCAATTCCGGATCCAGCTCCAACGCGAACTCGATGGTCTTGTTCATCGTCTCTTCCGTCTCTTCAGGCATACCGAAGATAAAGAAACCCATCGTCTGTAGACCGGCCGCCTTAGCATTCTTGAACGCCTCGCGCACCATGTCCAGTGTCTGCGATTTGCGGATGACCTTCTTCAAAATATACTCGTCGCCGCTCTCCACACCGAAGCCGACCCGCTTGCACCCGGCCGCCTTCATGAGCTGGAAGAGCTCGAGGTCCGTATGGTTCACCTTCATCCCATGAACCGTTACCCATGGGACCGTATTCAATCCCTCCTCAATCAGACGACGACATAGCTCCTTGGCGCGCGGAAGGTTCATGTTCCAGATATCGTCTGTTACACCAATCTCGGTGGCTCTCAGATCGTGCACCAGCCAGCGCCACTCGGCCAGCACGTTGTCTACCGAGCGCATGCGCCAGGTGTCGCCTGTGACTGGTTTCGAGCAGAAGTTGCACTTGTAGGGGCATCCCCGGCTCGTCATGATGATGAAGGAGCGCGCATGGGGATCGAGGCCATCGGTCAGCGGCTGGAGGTTGGTGTAGCGGTCGATCTTGAAGAGATCATGCGCCGGGAAGGGGAAGCGATCGATATCCCCGTCTAGCACGCGCGGGCGATTCATGATTGGCTTGCCCGCCCCGTTGCGCCATACAATCCCAGGGATACTGCCAATATTCTTGCCGCCTGTGGCCTCCAGATCGGTCACCAGTTCCAGCAGGGTGTCCTCAGCTTCTCCGACTGCCACGAAATCCACGTAGCCCTTCTCCATAGACTCCATAGGCATGATAGTCAGGTGTGCACCACCAAGGACGGTACGCTTGCCGTACTTCTTCGCTGCCTCGGCCATCTTCCACGCCTCGTAAATCAGCGGTGTGGTCGCCGTAACACCAACCATATCGAAGTTGGTTCGGTCGAGGAAGTGCTCGAACGGCTCATCCTCCACCGCCGCGTCGAAGATCGCCACCTCATGACCAGCATCGCGTAGCACAGCAGCTAAGTAACCCAGGCCGAGGGGAATCTGCTTGCGAGACGACCAGACCTGTGACTCAGGGTTCGCTAGAAGAAATCGCATGAATCGTCCTCCACATAACTGAGGGGCACGGCGCGCCGTGCCCCTCGTGTACTTCCTTTGGCGAGTCCGGTTTTGCGGGGTGGCTAGGCCACCACCTTCTCTTTGCCAAGCTCGGCCGCCAGCTCCTTTTTCACCTTCTTAGGGAAGATGGTGCGGAATGCGACACGGCTGGTACGATCGAAGTTGAGCCAGAAGTCCTTGCGCAGGAGCGTCTTGATGATCCGGCTTGGACGTAGGTAGAAGCGACGGTAGGCTTCCTTCCACTTCCGTTCGACCAATTCAGCCGTCAATTCACCCATTTCGTAACGAGCCTTGCCATCGAAGAAGACGTAATCGTCCCAGTCGTGAACAAGCATGCGACCCTTGCGCTTGACGATCTCGTACACTTTGGTACCAGGATACGGGGTCATCATCGAGAAGTTGGCGATCATGGGATCGAGTTCGATGGCAAACTGGATCGTCTTCTCCATCGACTCCTCAGTGTCGCCCGGCAGACCAACGATGAAGAACCCAATAGTCTCCAAGCCAACCTGCTTCGCGTTTTTGAATGCTTGACGGAGCGTATCATGATCAATTCGCTTGTCGATGGACATCAGCACGTCAGGGTCACCGCTTTCCACACCAAACGCAGTGCGCTTGAGGCCGGCCTCCTTCAGGTGGCTCAACAGTTCGACAGTCGCGAGGTTACCGCGGATACCGTTCACGAAGATCCAGGGCACATGGTTAAGGTTGCGCTTTATCAACTCGTCGGCCAGTTCGTGCAACCGATCCACGCGGATATTGGCCGAGTCATCCAGCACGCCGATCTCCTGCGCGCCTAGGTCACGTACCAGATGCTCCCACTCCTCCGCAACGTTCTTCGCAGAGCGCGCACGCCACTTCTGAGGCATGATGGATTGCGAGCAGAAGGTGCAGCGGTACGGGCAACCCCGGCTCGTCAGGACGGAGAAGGAGCGCGCGCCATCCACGTGGTCGGTAGCAGGCTGAAGGTTGGTGTACCGCTCCATCTTGAAGAGGCTATACGCTGGCCAGGGGAGTGCATCGAGATCGTCGATCGGCGGATGGTCAGGACGCAAGTGCATCTTACCGTCGCTCGTCCGGAAGGTGATGCCGAAAATCTTATGGAGCGGCGTTCCTGGCTGGAGCCAATCGTCCGCATTGTAGCTGGGCTGCCGCGCTTTCATTTCCTCAAGCTGATCCAGCAGTTCAACCCAGATCGCCTCACCCTCGCCCCGTACCACGATGTCAACTTCGGGGCGAGCAGCGCTCTCTTCAGAGAGGACGCTGGGATGTGGCCCCCCAACAACTACAGGGGTACCGGGCAACACACGTTTGATTTCCTGGGCAGTGCGCCAAGCCTGCTTCACTTGGGGCGTATTGGCGGTGATGCCGACAATCTCGGGGCGATAGGTACCTAGAAGCTCATCGAACGGTTCGGTCTCAATGTCCGCATCATAGATACGACACTCATCGCCGCGCTCTAACGTTACCGCGCCGAGGTAGGCCAACCCTAGATGGGGTGTGGTACGCGTATCAATCGGCAGGCGGAATTTAGGGTTAACCAGAAGTACTCGCAAGGCTAGCCTCCATCGGTATTGAGGTCGATTGCGCTTTATCGTCTCATGTCAAATAAAGAAGCGCGCACTCTACACCCGTCTCATCCTATTGGTTTCAGGCGTCACGTCAAATAATCTGTCCAACCAGCGAGCGAGGAGCAGAGCATGTGGAACAGGTAGCAGTCGGAGCAGCTGGTGAACCGTTCCTGGCAACAAAAAAGGCATTCTGCGGTTTCCGTTACGGAATCCGAAGTCAACCTGCATGAACTGGAGAAGAGAGGAAATCTTCTCTTCTCCAGTTCGGCCCGGAGCTATCCGTTGCCGACTACGACTCTGTGACAGAAGGCAGAATGCCGTCTCTATCTTACTTCCGTGATGATAGTCCGTGCTTTAGACCTCAACCGCAGCTACCGCAGCCACCGCCCGTTGCCGCACTTGCCGCCGACTGGGTACCTGCACTCCGGAAGGAGTGCCCACAGCCACAGGTGGTCACCGCATTGGGATTGTCGATGCGGAAGCCACCCCCCATCAGGCTGTCGACATAGTCGATCTGCGCACCCTTCAGATAGGTAGCACTCTGCGGATCGATCAATACCCTGACGCCCTCATAGGGTTCTACCACCGTATCACCAACTCGAGGCTCCTTTTCAAAAGCCATGCCATACTGCATGCCGGAGCAGCCACCACCCGCGACGAAGACGCGCAGCGCGTGATCGGAAATGTTCTTTTCCTCAAGGAGGCCACGAACCACATTCGCTGCCTCCTCTGTCATGATGATCATCGGCTGCTTCTCACGCTTGGTAGTTGGATCTTGAATCTGAATACCCATCCGTTATCGCCTCCTAAGAAAAACCCGCTACTTTGGATACAACAATCTATCACGTTTCACCCGCCGATCTGGCTCATGCCACGCTCAGCAGGATAAATGCCACGTCTCAGCTGATGGCCCACCGGTTTCGCCGTGACAGCACGTACGAAAAGCTCATATAGCGCCTCAGGCCCTTCTTCGCGCAGCGCCTTCCGAAAATCCAACTCGTGATCGGTCAAGAGACAGAGTCGAATCTTGCCATCAGCGGTCAAGCGCAGGCGGTTGCAATCGTCACAATAAGGCTCGCTCACGGGGTTGATGAACCCGAGAAGGCCCCTAGCACCAGGAACACGGTACATCCGCGCCTCGCCCATCAACTCGCCATCATTCAACAGTTCGAGCGGGCCGTGCACTGCCTCGATCCGTTCCTTCGTTTCCTGGTTTGAGACGTAACGCTTGATGGCGACGTTCGCTTGCGTGCCGAGCGGCATTGCCTCGATGAAGCGGACGTGCCAGGGGCGATCGAGTGTCAGCGCGGCCATCTCGGCGACATCCTCGTCGTTGTAGCCACGCACTACCACCGAGTTGAGCTTGACCGGCGTCAACCCCGCCGCCTCTGCAGCCTGGATACCCACCATGGCTTTCTGAAGGTCGCCCCAGCGCATGAGTCGCTTGAGGTTTTCTTCATTGACCGTGTCGAGGTGTATATTCACGCGGGTCAAGCCAGCACGCTTGAGATCCTCCGCCATCTCTGGCAGAAGGATCCCATTGGTCGTCATCGCCAGCGTACGAAGTCCCGGGATCCCGGCAAGCCGCTCGACGATCCCTACCAGGTCTGGTCGCAGGGTAGGCTCACCACCTGTCAGGCGGATCTTGACAAACCCAACATCGACCGCCGCACGCGCGATCTGCTCGATCTCTTCGGCTGTTAACAATTCAGGCCGCGGAACGAAGGACAATCCCTTTAGCGGCATACAGTAGACGCAGCGCAAGTTGCAATGATCAATGAGCGAGATTCGCAAGTAATCGATCCGGCGACCGAACAGGTCGTAGAGCCCCCGTCGCCTCATCACCGGCATCTCTTGCATCTCTTGCGCGGTCATTGCAGGCAATTCTATCATTCCACCTTCTCTTTGTCAACGTTGATCGGTACTATCTTTACCAATTTACTCAAGAATGTCTATGCAAATTATAGCACAATCTATAAAAAAAGCCTCCGGACATCAGACACCCGGAAGCTGCCCCTACCCGTGCACTGG
>JALZCF010000626.1 GCA_030863245.1 Chloroflexota bacterium | reverse complement strand
CGCATGATGCGTACCGCAATCTCGCCCCGGTTGGCAATCAGTATCTTATTAAACAAGTTCGCTTCTCCCGTCCAGACGTCTGCTTGATGATAAGCTGCGCTCTACTGAAACGTATCGCCATCGCGGTTGCTCCCCCCTAGCTTTTCAGTATCCTTACTACTGAGGATATCCTCTCCCCTACTACAAGTCAATACAACGTAAGAGGACAGATAAAGGTATCCATGGAAATAATTGAATCACAACTGAGCCCACGCGACGAGCAGTTTCAGCACAATTATGAACACAATAGGGCCCTGGCTGAGCAATTGCAGGAGCGGTTAGCGGAGGTGCGGCAGGGTGGAGCGGCGAAGTATCATAGAAGGCAGGAGGAGCAGGGGAAGATGTTTGTGCGCGACCGTATTGACCGCCTGCTCGATCCTGGCGCCCCGTTCTTGGAGCTGTCGCCCCTAGCCGCCTATGAGGTGTATGAGGACCCAGTGCCTGCAGCGGGCATCGTGACGGGTATCGGTTCCGTGAGCGGGCGGGAGTGTGTGGTTGTGGCAAATGATGCGACGGTAAAAGGGGGCTCCTACTACCCCCTTACCGTGAAGAAGCATCTCCGCGCCCAGACTATCGCACAGGAGAATCACCTCCCCTGTATCTATCTCGTAGACTCTGGGGGTGCGTTTCTGCCCTTACAAGCCGAGGTCTTTCCCGATGTCGATGACTTTGGGCGTATCTTCTACAATCAAGCACGTCTGAGTGCCGAGGGAATCGCGCAGATTGCATCGGTCATGGGTTCCTGCACGGCAGGGGGCGCCTACGTACCTGCGATGAGTGATGAAACGGTGATCGTGCAAGGGACTGGTACCATCTTTCTTGGTGGACCACCACTCGTGAAGGCGGCGACGGGCGAGGAAGTAACGGCGGAGGAGTTGGGCGGTGCGGAGGTGCATACACGCATCTCGGGGGTGGCCGATCACTACGCGCTGGACGACGACCATGCACTCCAGATCGTGCGCGACATTGTAGCGGGATTGAACAAGCGCAAGCGGGTGGAGATGGACCTCATACAACCTGAGGAGCCGCTTTACCCTCCCGACTCGCTCTACGGCGTCATCCCACCTACCTTCAAGCAGACCTACGATGTGCGGGAGGTGATCGCGCGGCTGGTGGATGGCTCGCGCTTCCGAGAGTTCAAACAGAACTACGGTACCACGTTGGTAACAGGCTGGGCGCGGCTCTACGGCTACCCGATCGGCATCATCGCAAACAACGGCATCCTCTTCAGTGAATCGGCCCTGAAGGGTACTCACTTCATCGAGTTGTGTGCGCAGCGCAAGATTCCGCTCCTCTTTCTCCAGAACATCACTGGCTTCATGGTCGGTCGTGAGTACGAGGCAGGAGGTATCGCGAAGGATGGTGCGAAGCTGGTGAGTGCGGTCGCGAACGTGCAGGTGCCGAAGTTAACGCTCATCATCGGTGGCTCCTTTGGTGCAGGCAACTATGGCATGGCAGGGCGCGCTTATAGCCCTCGTTTCCTTTGGATGTGGCCAAACGCCCGGATCTCGGTGATGGGTGGCGAGCAGGCAGCGAACGTGTTGTTGACGGTCAAGCAGGAGCAAAGAGTGCGGCGCGGGATGCCCTCCATGACCCCCGAAGAGCAGGCTGACTTCATGCAACCTATCCTCGACAAGTATGAACAGGAGGGAAATCCCTACTATTCCACAGCCCGACTTTGGGATGACGGCATCCTTGATCCAGTGGAGACGCGCCGTGTTCTCGGACTCGCCCTCAGTGCGTCTCTCAACGCGCCAATTCCCGAGACGGAGTGGGGCGTGTTCCGCATGTAGCGCGCATAGCGGATCACAGATGTAGCTTTGATTCCAGAACGAACAGTGACCTCGGCGCACTTTTTGCTTTTCAGGGGGTGAGAGGAGCTTATGATAACAATCCATGACAACATCTATGGTATCGTTACGCTGGACGAACCTGTACTGGAAGCCGTTATCGCCTCTGAGGCAGTGCAGCGACTGCGTCACGTGTCCCAATCGGGCATTAGCGGATTGCTAGGCATCTCGCCAGACTTCTCACGGTACGAGCACTCCCTCGGGGTAATGCTGCTCTTGCGCCGTTTAGGTGCGACGCTCAACGAGCAGATCGCAGGCCTACTACACGACATCTCCCACACTGCTTTTTCTCACGTCGCCGATTTCGTTTACGCGGAACACGACGTCAGTTATCATGAGCGCATGTGGCACGAGGTGGTACAGCGTTCTACGATCCCCGCGACTCTTGAACGCTTTGGCTACAGTTGGCAGAAAATGGAGGCAGAAAGTGGGGAGTTTACCTTACTAGAGCAGCCTCAGCCCCTACTCTGTGCCGATCGAGTGGATTATTTCCTGCGTACCGTCGTTCCCGCCGAACTAGGCACACGGGAACAGGTTCAGTGGGTGTTGTCCCGCCTCACAACACACGACGGTTTGATAGTAGTGAACGACCTTGAAGTGGCTCGTTGGATGGGTGAAACGTACATCCAGATGGATGAGGAGATGTGGTCCTCCCCACGAGAGGTTGCCCTGTACTGGGTGTTGGCGCACGCAATGCGGCACGCGGTGGAAGCAGGATATATCCGGGAGGAGGATTGGTACCGGACCGATCGCGAACTCTGGAAGCAACTGCACCGCGTCCGCGATCCGAAGGTTCGCAAGCTGCTCTCCTATATCAAACCGGATACCATCGTGATACACGGTGACGAGCTCTATGACTTTGTTACGAGTACGAAGGTTCGGGCAATCGATCCTCCCGTACTCATCGGTGGCAAGTTACATCTACTTTCCGAACTCGAGCCCACGTTTGCGGAACGCCGCGACACGCACATTGCAGAGCGCAGCCGACCCATGGCACTTTGGGTGACCCGACCCAAGAACCGTAAGACGCGGCATCCATCGATTCACGTGGCATAACACAGTGGCAGTCAAGCCAGCTAGTCAACAGCTAATCAACAATAATGTTGACGCAGAACAGGAAAATCACTATAATGTTCTCAGTAATCTTAAAGCAGGCAGATAGGAAACCGGTATGAGTTGCATGGCTACGTGCAGGCACGGAAAGCCGAACAAGATTTTGTTCCATCGAGCGTTACTGTGTGCTGGTAGGTCATGCCATGCTCTACGTACGGTTGCTTTGGTGTCGTCACCGTGAGGGAGTTTTGTTCTCGGAAAATCGCTCTCCGGAGCCACCTCGCGGGGCGCATCCAGCGTCCCGCTTGTTATTTCTCAAACAGTCGTGAGAAGCAGGTTCTTGAGAGTCTGTTCGTCTGAATGGGAGGCATCAATGGCTCGTGTGTTACTGCTCAATGCCTCGTATGAGCCGTTAAATATTCTACCGGCATCAAGCGCGTTGCAACTGATGGTGCGGGGCGTGGTCGAGCCGGTGTCGGAGGTCGTGGCAGCACGTTTCCGCTCGCCCTCTGTTACGATGAGTGTGCCATCGGTGATTCGCTTACGACGCTACGTAAACGTGCCGCGCCGCAATGCAGTCTGGTCGAAGCGGGGCATAATGGAGCGTGATGAGTTCACCTGCATCTACTGTGGTGCGCATCCTGGGAATCTGCGCGATGGTCGGCTCCTTGCTAAGGGCGACATGACCATTGACCACATCGTACCGCGCAGCCGAGGTGGCGGGAACACATGGGGGAACACGGCGTGCGCGTGCAAGTCCTGCAATAACCGCAAGGCCGACCGCACACCACACGAGGCAGGTATGCGCCTGCGTTGGGAGCCCAAGATCCCACGCGTCGGCTACGTCGTCGTCAGTGGTGAGGTTCCAGAGAGCTGGAAGGTCTACTTAGAGGTGTAACTGAAGCCCGTCTCCTCGGGAGACGGGCTTTTTTGTTTGTTAGGGTCGGACCGATAAATTTGACGTCAAGGGGGAAATCTATTTAGAATACGCGTCGTTGCTCCGATACGTAGCTATGGTGCGTGCGATCTACGGAGGAGCAAGTTTTGGCGACACCGACTTCAGAATGAAACAATATGACATCTACTAAGTTGATTCCTCCCCATGGTGGCAAGTTAGTCAACCTGCTTGTCTCCCCCGATGCCATTCCAGATTTGAAAGCATATGCGAGTACGCTGCCTTCGCTGCAACTGTCGGAACGGGCAGTGTGCGACCTGGAATTGCTCGCAGTGGGTGCTTTCTCCCCCTTGGATCGCTTCATGGGCAAGGCGGATCACCAACGCGTTGTGGACGAGATGCGGCTCTCTAGCGGTCACCTCTTCCCCGTCCCCGTCACCCTGCCGGTCGATCTCAGTGCCGATGTTCAACTGGATCAGGACATCGCGCTGCGCAATGCGAAGAACGAGTTGCTGGCAGTGATGACCATCGAAGAGATCTACGAGTGGGATCGGGCAGAGGTGGCAGAGAAGGTATTCCGTACGGCCGACTTACGGCACCCTTTGGTGGCAGAGCTGCATCGATGGGGTAAAGTAAATATCTCCGGACGCCTGCAAGTGTTGCAGCTGCCCAAGCACTTCGATTTCCAAACGCTTCGGCTGACTCCAGCCCAGACGCGTGCGCAACTGGCAACCTTCGGTTATGACAACGTCGTGGCGTTCCAGACCCGCAACCCGCTGCATCGGGTGCATGAGGAACTGACCAAACGAGCGGCCCAGCGCGTCAACGGCGTGCTGCTGCTCCACCCTGTGGTGGGCATGACCAAGCCCGGCGATGTGGATCACTTCACCCGCGTACGCACTTATAAGGCCCTGGCCAGTCGCTACTATGATGCCGACCGCATCCTCCTCTCGCTCCTGCCCCTGGCGATGCGCATTGCCGGTCCGCGCGAGGCGCTGTGGCACGCCATCATCCGGCGCAACTACGGCGCCAACCATCTGATCGTGGGCCGCGACCACGCCAGTCCCGGTGTTGATTCCACTGGCCAGCCCTTCTACGGTCCGTACGAGGCCCAGGCACTGGTCCAACAACACAGCGAGGAACTGGGCGTGGAGGCGGTGCCTTTCCACGAACTGGTCTACTTGCCCGAGGAGGGACGATACGAGGAGCTTTCCAAGGTACCGACCCACGTCGCCACTGCCTCCATCTCCGGCACCCAGGTGCGCGAGGAGTACCTGAGCAACGGCAAGCCGCTTCCCGAGTGGTTCACCCGTCCCGAGGTGGCCGAGATTCTTTCGGAGAGCTACCCGCCGCGCCACCGCCAAGGTCTCTGCATCTGGTTCACAGGCTTGAGTGGGGCCGGCAAATCCACCACGGCTGAGGTGTTGACCGTCCTGCTGCTGGAGTATGGTCGCCAGGTAACGGTGCTGGATGGCGATGTGGTACGCACGCACCTCTCTCAAGGACTGGGCTTCAGCAAGGCAGATCGTGACATTAACATCCGGCGCATCGGCTACGTTGCGTCGGAGATTGTGCGCCATGGCGGAACGGTGATCTGTGCCGCTGTTAGCCCCTACCGTGCCACGCGCAACGATGTGCGCAATCTGGTGGGGCCGGATTCCTTCGTGGAGGTATTCGTTGATACACCGCTCGATGTCTGTGAGGAACGCGATGTGAAGGGCCTCTACGCCAAAGCACGCCGCGGCGAGATCACGGATTTTACTGGTATCGATGATCCCTACGAGCGCCCGGAAAATCCGGAAGTCATCCTCAATACCATTGATCACACACCGCAAGAAAACGCTTACCTGGTCGTAGACTACCTGCTTAAGTGTGGCTTCATTCGTCAGGTGGGGCAGGAAAAGTTCACTGTAACGAGTGGGGTAAAAACCCCGATGGCAACACCCATCAGTTAGAGCCTATCCGAATAACCCCGCCGCGCGGAAGGCGATGAGGGCACAGGCGAAATGGAGAAAGGCCAGGTAGTTCTGCGGCTTCTTAATCCCAGCGGATGAGCAGGCGGCGAAAGCGGTTGAGCCAATTGCGGCTGCGTTCGACGACCCAGTGGCGCGCTTTTTTGCCCGCTTCGTCGCGGATAGCCTGCGCCTCTTCGCCACGGGCACGGATGTGGGCCGTGAAGCCAAACTCGTCCAGGATGGCACGCACTTGGTCGAAGTCGTACCCTTTGTCCAGACACAGCCCTTGCGGTTGGTCCGCGGTGGGCGCCGGCCGCTCCACGACCAGGCTCTCTATGGTCGGACGCACCAGTTTCATGTCATGCCGGTTGGCGCCCTCAATGGCCAACCCGAGCGGCACGCCCTGGCCGTCGGTCAACAGACTGCGCTTGGCACCCCTTTTGCCACGGTCGGTCGGGTTGGGGCCGGTCGCTTCACCTCCCAGGGGTGCTTTGGTCATCGCACCATCCATACTCAGCCAGGCCCATTCGATGCCCACTAGTTCGTCGAACTGTTCCACGCCGACTTGCCAGAGGCGCAGGAAGACATCGGCCGCCACCCATTCCTGGAAGCGGTCATGGGCGGTCGATTTGGCACACAAC
>JALZCF010000608.1 GCA_030863245.1 Chloroflexota bacterium | reverse complement strand
GATAATCTCTCGACAAAGTGCCGGGCACCTGAGTAGTAACGTGGGAGATTAGATGACTGATTCAACGATGAATCCATTGGATTGGAGCACGGTGAAGCCGCACTTTGATGCGCTCCGGACAGTCGAGCTGACGCAGGACAACGTGCACAGGTGGTTGCAGAAATGGAGCGACCTCACGGCACACCTACAGGAAGCAGATGCCCAGATCTACCGTGATGTGACGGAGAACACGGCAGATGAGGAGGCGGAACAGCGCTTCTTGACCTTTGTGGAAGATATCATGCCAGAGTGGCAAAAGGTGGAGCAGGCGCTAAAGGAAAAAGTGCTTGCTTTCGAAGAGTTCACCCCGTCAAATACGACCGAACAAATGATGAAGCGTTTCCAGACAGAGGCTGCCATCTACCGCGATGAGAACGTCCCTCTCAGAAGTGAGCTGATGAAACTTGCCAACGAATATGAGAAAATTGTCGGCGGCTTGACCATCGAGTGGGAAGGCCAGGAGGAAACGATTCCCCAAGCTCACCTGCACCTCCAAGACACGGAGCAAGAGACGAGAGAGCGGGCGTGGCGAAAGATAATGGATGCCTATCTGGGGGAGCGGGAGGGGTTGAACGAGCTGTACCTCAAGATGCTTCGCCTGCGCCGCCAGGTTGCGCGGAACGCCGGCTTCGACAACTTCCGTCAGTACCAGTGGAAGGCGCTCGGTCGCTTTGACTACACGCCCGAGGATTGTTTCACCTTCCACGATGCGATCGAGCACGAGGTCGTGCCCCTTGCAACTCAACTATATCAGGAGCTCATGCAGAGATTAGGATTTGAGACGTTACGACCCTGGGACGTCGATGCGGATCCGCATGGCGAGCGGCTTGTCCCGTTCAAGGAGTCAGCAGAATTAGAGGAAGGGGGCTACCGCATCTTTGAACAGGTGGACCCGGTACTGGCACAGCACTTTGCTGCCATGCGTGACGGCTATCTCGATCTGGCTTCCCGCCCGAAGAAAGCACCTGGTGGTTATTGCAGCGGGTTCCCCATCAGCGGCAAGCCCTATATCTTCATGAATGCGGTCGGCACGCATGATGACGTGGGTACCCTACTGCACGAGGGGGGTCATGCCTTCCATTTCATGGAGTCACAAGTGCAGCCCTTGATCTGGAACTATAATGGCCCTATGGAGTTCTGCGAGGTTGCCTCGATGGCGATGGAACTGCTCGCAGCGCCCTATCTGCAAAAGGGTAAGGGTGGCTTCTACGAGGAGGCGGACGCCCGCCGCGCCAACGCGCAACACCTACGTGAGATCCTGCTTTTCCTGCCCTATATGGCCATCGTGGATGCCTTCCAGCATTGGGTCTACACGGAAGCACCCGAGAACGTCTCCAGCGCCGACCTCGACGCCAAGTGGAGCGAGTTGTGGGAACGCTTCGTACCCGGGATCGACTACAGTGGGCTCGAGACAGAGAAGGAAACCGGCTGGCATCGCAAGGGCCACATATTCACGGTTCCCTTCTACTACATCGAATACGGTCTGGCACAACTCGGCGCCCTGCAGGTGTGGCGGAACGCGCTGGCAGATCAGGCGAAGGCCGTCGCCGACTATCGCACTGCCCTCACCCTTGGCAACACCCGTCCGCTACCTGCGCTCTTCGAGGCGGCTGGCGCCACCCTCGCCTTCGATCGTGAGATGGTGGGGAGGTTGATGGATCTTATTCGGGAGCAGCTTGCCAGGCTCGAAGCGGGGAGCGGGGAGGGGGGAGCGTAATGACGCTCTAGGTTATGGAGCAGAACGATGCGTGAGTCACCTTATCCTATGATTCCGGTTGAAGAGGCATTGGCGCGCGTCCTTGCGAATGTCTCTCCTCTGCAGGCGATTGAGAGGCGCTTTGATGAGGCGCAGGGCTGGGTGCTGGCGGAGGATATAACAGCTGCGGATCCGTTGCCTCCCTTTCCCGCCGCGACAGTTGATGGTTTTGCGGTCGTGGCGACGGATGGCGCGGCGGAGCGGGAAGTGGTCGGTGAGCAGTTCGCCGGGTACGACGCAGAACTGCGCGTGCAACCTGGTCAGGCAGCGCGTATCACCACAGGAGCACCCGTACCGGAGGGAGCAGATGCCGTGATGATGATCGAGTGGAGCCGCGAGGAGAATGGGCGCATTCGCTTCACTCGCTCTGTGAATCCGGGGGATTTCATTCGTCCCGTTGGCAGCGATATCGAGCAGGGGCAGGTGATTCTTACAAGGGGCTCGCGGCTCGGTGCGCCCGAAATTGGCCTGCTGGCAACGGTAGGTGCGACCACGGTGCGGGTTCACAAGCGGCCGGTCGTTGGCGTAATGAGCACGGGCGACGAGTTGGTTGAACCGAACCAACAGCCGGGGGCCGGGCAGATCCGTGACTCCAACCGCTTCTCGCTGATGGCTGCTGTACGTGCGGCAGGTGCCGAGGCCTTTGATCTGGGCATCGCGCCTGATACCTACGACAAGCTGCTCACCTTTGTAGAGGGGGGCCTGGAACGCTGTGATGCTCTGCTGACTAGCGGCGGCGTCTCGATGGGCGAGTTGGACTTGGTGAAGCCACTATTGGAGGAGCTAGGAATCGTCCACTTTGGGCGCGTCAACACCAAGCCGGGCAAGCCGGTCACCTTCGGCACCCTGACAGACAAGCCCTTCTTTGCCATGCCGGGCAACCCTGTCTCCTCTCTGGTCTCTTTCGAGGTCTTCGTGCGTCCAGCCCTACGCAAGATGATGGGTTTTCCAGAAGGGGGATGGTTCCGCCCCCGCGTTCCCACCACCCTCGAACACCACACCCGCCACACCGCTGATCGCACGGAATTTCAACGTGCTATTCTCCGTTTCGATCCCTCTGAGAGCCGCTTCTATGCCCGCACGACCGGGAGCCAGCAATCCTCCCGCCTGCTCTCTATGGTCGGTGCCAACGCCCTCATCGTCCTCCCGCAAGGGAAGGCGGATTTCGAGGCCGGTGAGGAGGTGGAGGCGCTGGTAGTCGGGGATATCGAAGTGCGACCCGAGGGTACCTCTACGACTACGTAATGCACCATCCGTTCCCGCTCGTCCCTTTTCTTACCTGTCCCGAAACCATCTCGTCAGTGGGATTGCCGCTAGCCCAAGCACGGCGAGAATCCCAATGCCGATTCCCACCTGCACCCAATCGAGGTCGCCTCGGCTAAGCTGCCAGCCAATGAGAGCAAGTGCAAAGGCGCTTGGCAAGACACCGAGCGCGGTAGCAAACAGGTAGTCGCGCCACCGCATATGGAGGAGGCCTGCTGCTACACTGATGACGCTGAAGGGCAACACGGGAAACATGCGTGCTATGATCACAGCGAGTGCGCCATGCTGCACCAGGGCCTGTTCCGCTCGGTACAGGTGCCTGCCGCTAACAAATCGCATCAGGAGGCGTCGTCCTGGACCACGCGCTAGTAGGTACCCCAGGATGCCATTTAACACCACGCCAACCCAGGTCACCAAGGTTCCACCCCAGATGCCGAAGAGCCAGCCGTTGGCCAATGGGATCGCGGGCGCAGGAATCGGCAGTGGGATGATCTGAGCCACGCTGACGCCGATACTCACCAAGGGT
>JALZCF010000591.1 GCA_030863245.1 Chloroflexota bacterium | reverse complement strand
GGGGCGCACTCCGTGCGCCCCTTGTCTATGGTGCGCTCGGCGAGGGCTGTTTGGATCGTCGCCCTTGTGACACTTACGCTCTTCCTAACCTTTTTCGCCTTCCGCTCCTGGAACATCCTGTCATTTCCCCACCAAGTAGAGAATGGCGAGGGCTTGGTGTTGGACTGGTCCCGGCAGGTAGCGGAAGGATCCCTCCCGTATAAGCCCATCACTTCCTTTCCCTGGAACTTCTCCGTCTATACACCTGGCTATTTGGCAACGAGCGCGCTAGGGTTGAAGCTCTTCCCAGACATGCCGTGGCTAGGCGGGCGACTAATATCCCTGCTAAGCGCGCTAGGGTTGGCAGGGCTGCTGGTCGCTCAAATGCCCCTACCAAGTAGGAGGTGGTCATCCGCTTCCCCTACCCTGCTCTATGGGGCAGTGGCGGCAGGGCTCTGGCTGGCGAGTCCCTACCTCTTCCGCTGGGCGACTTTCTACCGCCCCGACATGTTCGCGCTCTTCTGGGGTGCACTCGGCGTAGTATTGGTGCAGTATGCCGTACGGCGGGACCGGGCACTCCTACTCGTTCCAGCAGCGCTCTGCTTTGTCGCCTCTTTCTGGACAAAGCAGAGCTTCATTGCCGCTCCCCTCGCGACCATCCTCTATCTGGCACTCGTTCGTCGTCGGTGGTTACCAATCCTAGGCGCAGTCGGTGCGGTGGGAGGGGGAATCATGGCCATCGCGTTCTGGCAGATGACGGGGCGTGCGCTCTTCGATAACCTCATCTTGGCCAATGCCAACGCCTACTCCTGGGTAGCCTTCTGGCACTTCCAGCGTGCCTTCTTTACGATTGTCCCTATACTAGCAGGGCTCGCGCTTTGGGCACTCTGGCAAGCAAGGGGAGCCAGCGGAACAGCTGCAACCTCTACGTGGCTCTACGGGCTCTACCTCGGCCTTGCCCTTCTCGTCACGCTCTCCGTCGGAAAGGCGGGTGCGTGGGAGAATTACTTCCTGGAAACCTTGTGGGTTCTCTGTGCCCTAACAGGTCGAGGCCTGTTAGCCCTCACGATGGTAGGTGGATGGGGCGCCCTTGCCGCACCTCTGCTGGTATTGTTGCAGCTCGCGTTCTACCTACAGGGCTTCGAGCGTCTGACGCCGGCCGCAGAGTTGGCATGGCTGGCGGAGGTGCAGGCGGAGAGTGTGGCAATCCGAGAGTCGCTAGCCGCATTGCCGGTAGACGCGACGGTCTGGAGCGAGCAGACAGGTGTGCTGACAGAGGTGGAGCGACCAGTGCCGCTCTTCGTCTTTGGATACACCCAGTTTGAGCACCAGGGCATCTGGGATCCGACACCTCTTACGAACCGACTTGCGACGGGAAGCGAGCCGCTACTCATCCAGCGCTGGGATGCCATTGCCGATCCGTTGGGACGGGATCGTTGGAGCCGCAGCATGCTTGACGCGAGCGAGCGGGGATACGCGCTCGGCGAGCGGGCGGGTCGATGGCTCGTGCGGCCGCCGCAACCCTTTCCACCCCCTGACGAGCCGAGCCTGTTAGACGAGAGCCTCTCGTTGGTGGATTGGATGGCGGTAGGGGAGAGGTGTTGTGCAGATTGTGCATCTCAGGGGGTAGAGCCTTGTCCACACGACGTGATCCGGCTGCCGGCAGAGCTGCAGCCCGGACAATCGCTTTCCATCCATCTTCTATGGCGGAGCGAAAAGCTAGAGGAAAGACCCCTGTCCTCTTCGGTACAGCTTTTTGCCCCTGACGGGACACGGGTGGTCCAGGACGACGCGCCCCTTCGTGGGGCAGGACTTGGAGGGGCGTGGCCAGCCGATGCATTAGTGCGCGACGAGCATGTGCTCCAGCTGCCAGACGAGCTACCGGCCGGTGCCTACTCCCTACTCGTGACTCTATACGAGAGTGAGAGTGGAGCGCCGCGTGGCTCCGTCACGATCCGCCAATTCAAGGTACGCCCCCAACCACCCGAGCGTTCGCTCCCCATCTGGAGGGATGTAATGTTCGACAACACCCTCCGCCTCCTGTCTCGCGACCCCCTGCCACCGTCCCTTGCACCTGGCGAGACGCTTGCCCTACGGACGCAGTGGGAGAGCAAGCAACCGGTACCAAGCGCCCTCACTGCCTTCCTACACCTCGTCGCGCCAGACGGGACACTCGCCGGGCAAGTAGACTTCGTCCCCGCCTACCCACCAATGCTATGGAGCCCTGGCGAGCGAGTGGAGCTTATCTATAGCCTCCCCCTCCCAGACACCCTGCCGCGCGGCACATACGAGGCCCTGTTGGGCTGGTATGACGCCACCGCCCTCGAGCGAATCCCGGCGCAAGATGAGAATGTATTGGATGGCGCGCTACGATTGGGAACCGTGACGGTAAACAATTAGTAAAGGGGGTCCCATGACGGAAACGACGTGGGACACTGGCTACTCTTGTGGGTCGCGCTCTACCTCACGCATGACCTGCTGCAGCCAGGCCGCCTCCAGCTGGTTGAGCGCCAACAGGGCGATTTTCTCGTCAACCGTGGCGTCAAGCCGGTCGCTTACATACTGATACAACCGCTCTGCCTCTTCTTCGAGTACCTCGACCTCTACAGGGAAATAACCATTCTCCGCGTAGAACTCGAAATGGTCTGTCTCCGCAATCTTTTGACCACGGGGTCCCGGTTCGACCTATCCCGGTGCGGTGCATCCACTTCGTAGTTGGGCGCATACTCGAACTCAGGCAGCAGCTCGCCTTCCTGCCCAGCCCGGCCCAAAGCATAAGTCCCCGTCCCCCGGTCCATGCCATCGCAAGACGCTGATGCCAAGTTTCATGCAAGATTTCAAGCATACCTCGTGCGGAAGGAAGCCGACGTGATGTCCTACATGTCTGATTAATGTCTGAGTTTGGAGAATTTTAGTCGAAAAACGGCGAAAATGAGACATCGATCGGGGCACTAGGGTGGTGGCTGAAATGTCTGATTTTTGGGGAGTTCTAGTCGGAGAAATGTCCGAATCGGACATTTTTGAGGAGTGTGTCCGATGTCCGAAATGTCCGATTTCCGAGAAATTTAGCCTGAAAAACGTCAAAAGCGGACATTTTAGTCTGAAGGATGAAGGAGGAAACGGCAAGGATGAAGGAGGAAGGATGAAGGATGAAAGGGGCTCACGCCAAGACGCAAAGGGGCGTAGAAGTGGAGACCTAAACTGGCTTGGTCTACACTTCTACAGTCTACACTTAGCGCTGTTCTGCCGTTGCTGTAAAAGGGGTGAGGCACAGCCGCGACGGGGCAATTGGGACATGAATGGGACATAGCGGGCGCACGCAAAAACGGTCTATATGTAAAAAATGCACAACTCGCAGCCCGCTTCACGCTGCCACAACACTGCCTCGCCCTCGCTTTACAGACCCCCGCATTGTTGGAGAAATCGAAAGAGGACGGGTTCTGGATGGCCGGACTAGAGATAGTCGCTAGCGCGCCATCAAGGGAGTTGGTCGGGAACGGGAGATTGGAGAGTGGAGATTGCGGAATGCGGAACACCAATTTGGCGCACGTGGTCGCGCCAGTGGTTCAGGACGCAGCACACGCAGTACCTGTGACCGTGCCAGTAGAAGTGGAAGGCGAGATCCTGACGGTAGTCAACGCCGACCTGGATCTCGTTGTCCTGCGTGAAGAGGTGAGCCACGGGACTACCGCATGGCGCACTCAGGCGGCGCGCCTTTGCACAATACCAAGCAGTTCCTTTTCCAGCCACTGCAACGTCTCCAAGAGACGCATGTCGTCACCCACGATGAGCTCTTGCTCGTTCAGGTATGCAATCGCTGCACGGACCTCGGCTAGGAGCACCTTGTGGGTCGCTGCATCGCGTTGGGTTGGTGGCAAAGCAGCTATCTCCCCAGCATGTGCATCTCGCACGCTCGCTAGCCAGCGGAGAAGGGGTTGTGTACGAAAGTCAGCAAGCACCATCACAAAGCACCTCCTTGTTCGTCTTGACGGGCCCCATTATAGAACATATATTCTACTACTGTCAAGAGCTGCCGGGGTGCTGATCTGAGCGACCGGTTCCCTTAAGGAATTCTTAAGGGTTTCGATAGCTCTTCTTAAGGACGAGCGCCCGCTTGTCGTGTATGATGTCAACATTAATACTCGATGTGAATAATCGATGCCTTGGTCGTCGCTCCGATTATGCCAGACTTATCTCGTTCATTAGTCAGGAGCGACCTTTAGGACAGTTCAAATGCTGTCCCCCATTTTCCCCAACCACAACGCCCTGCAGTCGATGCAGGGCGTTGTGGTTTTTGCAGGTGCGCCAGGTAGTCCAGGTAGTAAAGATAATCTCCCCTCTCATCTGCTCCCACCATGTCTTTCAATGGATTCCACTTTTCGCCTACCCCCTGGTCACAATTAGTGGATGCTAGCGGTCGGAGGATCCGCTATCATACAATCAGCACTGCCTGCCATGTAACGTGCTAGCGCTCGCGAGGGGTGAATCATGCTCCAGGTTCTCGTTCATCAGGAAAACACGCGGCGTGGGATGGTTGTTACGATACCGATGAGACTTCCGAGGGTGCCCAATGTAGGCGAGACGATCCAGGTTGAGGGCGAGCCTTGCATCGTCGAGTCACGTGTGCTGGAAGAAGGACATCCCATCCATCTCACAGTTCGAGTTCTCTCAGTACGTGGCTACGGGGATTAATCCTGTCAAAGAAGTGCGATATTGGAACGTTTGGGACATTCCTCAACCAATCCCTACTTTAATCCGCTCGTGGCGCCGCCAGCGACTCTACAAACGATTCTCCATTCCATAGATTCAGGGGTGGTCCACCTTCCGGATCGTACCAGTGGATGCGGAGCTGGTAATCGTCGAGTGTTGTGCCTTCGGGCAGGTCGAAGTGCCACAACGTCCCGTAGGGAACGCCGGGGTGCCAGAGAAGGGTGCCCACCTCACCTCCAGGCGAGCCATCTTGCTGTGTAATGGGTGAGCCATCTGCCGCGACGAGCTGTGCCGCCATGGAGTAGTAGCGGAGAAGCGGCTCGCGGCTGCGCCACAGGAGCCGTACAGTCTGCTCGTCTACTTGTTCAACCCTATCCAATGTAACAGGAAGGAGGTGCGGTGGCTGGGCGATGCCCTCAGCTAGCTGGATATGCTCCTCCAGCAGGAAGCTTTGTCCCTCGGGATAGCTACCTTCCAGCGTCAGAATCCACTCTCCTGCTATAGGTGTTTCAAGTGGCACGCGCAGCAGCGAGATGTCCTCCACGATCATCGGCCAGAATACAAGCACCTTCTCCCTACGGACCGGTTCAGGAGCTCCCTGTCGCCATGTCACTTCCACTTCCAGTGGTTCTCCCGTGATTGGCACGTAGGGACCATTCGGACTGGTGAGGACGACAGGCAACTCGATAGTCTGCTGCGCTGGAAGCGTCGTGATGGGGATGGAGGCCTTCGGCAGGCCAGGGTGATGGTAGGGGGCCAGTTCCAGGATGCGTTCGTCATCAAAGCGCGCTACCTCCTCGACAGCCGCTGGCAAGGGCGCCTCCAGCCGCGCTGCGCGCTCGGAATCGATATCATCCTCGTGCACCACCACGTAGCGCACGCCGAGGCCTTGCAGGAATGCGACGGAGCGTGGGGAGGGGAAGCTGTGCACCTCGCGGGCGAAGTCGCCGTGACGGGTTGGGACATAGCCGCTGTAGCCATCAGGTGTGGTGTGCCAGTGTGTCGTGGAGAAGAATTGCGCTTCCAGGAGTCGGGAGCTCTCCCAAGCCCGACGTGGTTGCTCAGGGGGTGCATCTGGTCGGGGACGCTCTGCAACGAGGGGCAGCTCCAGGATGCGCGTGGGGGGCTGCTCGTCAAGCCAGGCCAACGAAGCAGGCGGCTCTGGTGCAGGGACGACCGGGAGGGGCGCCACGGCGAACTCCAGCACAACCAACAGGAGGGTCACGAGAGAGGCCCAACGCCAGCGCAAGCGCGCAATACCAACAGCGGCCAGCATCGCCAGGGCTAGCGTCAGCAAGAGCGCCCACCGCACGGGCGCGCGAATCGCGTCAAAGCCGGGCACATACTCCCACAGCCATCGATAGGGCAGCGTGATGTCGGTCGGCTCCAGGGCGCGAATCGTCAGCGTCGGGCCGAGAGAGAGAAGAAACCCTGCCACCCCTATCCCAAGCCAGAGCCAACGACGGCTCCCACCCCGCCGCAATGCCAGGCCGCCCAACAGGAGCACGGTCACGCCCGGAAATAAAGTACTCGGCGGGCAACACGCGCCGTGGATGTAGTGCATCGGACGCGTGAGCGGCCCCCAGATTCGCGTTCCCTCCGGAGCGTACGCATATGCCTGGAGGCTCGCGCTAAACTGCTCGTTCATCTCGAGCGTCCACCCTGCTCCCAGCCTGCGCTGCACTTCGAAGTAGGGAAGGACAAATGGTAGCATCACTACCCCTACCAGAACCACGGCCAGCGCGCCCCCTACCACGGCCGTCATCGGCACCTGCCGCCGCCATAGGAGCCACCCTGCGGCGTAGAGCACGCAGGCCACCGCACTAAATAGCACCGCGTAAAAACTCGCGAGCGCCTGGAGGAGGAAGAAGAACCCAAAGAGGAACGCGTCCTTCACCCACGCCCCTCTCCGTCCCTGCTCCTCTCCTTGCCTGCTGCCACGGAGCAGTCGATCGAGGTAAATGAGCGCCAATGGCAACCAACCAGAGACCAATAACTGCACCTGACTAATCTGCCCCATCCGGTAGGGACTCCAGGCGAAGGCAACCCCCGCAACTAGTGCAGCACCACGATGGCCCGTCAGGTAAAGCGCAAGCAGATAGGCCCCAAGGGCTGAGGTGAAGAAGGCGAGTAGAAAGGCGACGTTATGGCTGAGCAGCGCATCATCCGCGAACCACTGGATGGGCATCACAAGGGCACTGGTGCTGAGCAGGATCTCGCTAAAGGCAAGCGTGTTATGGAGGGGGAAGAAGATGTTGGCATCGTAGAGGTGGAGCGGATCGACGAGTATCTGCCGTCCTTCCCATGCCATAATCCACGCATTCAAAAGTGGATCTTGCCGATCGACCACGTGCGTCGTCAACGTCACAGCGGTCGGCCAGGTAAGTAAGATGGTGACAAGCAAAAGGAGCAACAGAAAAAGCCCGGGGGCCCGGGCACGAGCACCACGATATATCATAGCGCGGATTGTAGAGGGAAGCAGTCAGGGAACCAAAAGAGCGGCACATGTGCCGCTCTTGTTAACAATGGGGTATTGAGAGTTAGGCGGCGATGGTTATCTCTCCGAGCGGGACGACATCTTGCGTGTCGAGGAAGCAACGAACTTCCTCTTGGGCTTTGGTAAACCAATTCATGATAGTGCCGGTAGATGCCTTGCTATTACGCACGGCCCGCTGGGAGCAGGTGGTGCAGCCAAGATTGGCTTTGTAGTTGGTGCAGCGGAGGCAGCCACAGATTCGAATCATCATGAGCTGAAAGGCGAGACTGTCGGTGTGTGTCTCCGGTAGCGCAGCAACCTTATCGACTAGCTCTGCCCAGCTACCTTCTTCGCGCATGCTGTGGAGGAACGGTACACTGCTGTGGGGGAATAGAAACGGGGTTTTGTTGGAGAACATGCCTTTCCGCATCCCTTTCTGTTATGAGGGGCCCTGCGTGCATAAAAAAAAGGGCGTGATAGCCCCTCGGTGCTCACGCCCTTCACATCCTTATCCAGTTGTCGAGATCTCGAAAGCGAGTCGACAAACATCTATCTGGGTTCCCTCTTTTCTGTACTTAGAAATTCTAACATCTTCAGTCCGTTCTGTCAAAGGGGAACTTGAGCAGGCGACTCAGGAATTATAGTTGAAAGCGTCCAGTCGCCAGCACCAGTTTGTAGCGAAAATTCATGACGTGTTCGTTTAGTTGCTGTTGGAACTCCTGCCACTTTTGGTCTTTAAGGGCTGCCTGGACCGTCTCCATATCCTCGGCAACGAATCCCATTAAGATCTGTGGTCCCTCACCCCAGTATGTATACCATACCTCAGTTGGCTCCAAGCCTAGTTGCATTAAACCCGGCGAGAACTTCTGACTGACAAAGTCCAGGTATGTCGTCTCATGGCCTGGCTTGATATCCCATGTCATCAATAGCTTTATCATCTACTATACAAATCCTTTGAGCCACTGCTCGGATGGCAGAAGCATACCACAGTGCTCTATTCTTTGACAACTGATCCCGTTTTCTCATGGAGATTGGAAAATGGAAAGGGGAAAGGGGAAAATGGAGATTGGAGATTGCGGAGTGCGGAAGGCGGAGTGCGGAATGAGTTAGGTGAGGAGTGCGGATTGGGGATTGGAGATTGGAGATTGGGGCGTGAGAGTAGAGGTATCTTATCACTCTCCCATCTCTCGTCCCGGAACAGGATCCTCAATTCTGCACTATTCACGGAAATTCTGCGTGATCATTAGGCCGCGGGCCCGACCGTCAAGGATCCCGATGCCGACCCGGCCGTATTCTGGATGGAGGATATTGGCACGGTGGCCCGGGGAGTTCATCAGGCCACGATGAGCGATCATGAGCGTCGCGGCATGGGCCAGATTCTCTCCTGCGATCCGGTATGTAACGCCGCCTGCATGGATACGGTCGAACGGCGTCATCCCTTCCGGAGTGATATGGGAGAAGTAGCCACGGGCGAACATGTCTTGGGAGTGGCGACGTGCCACCTCGGTCAACTGCGGGTCCATCTCGAGTGGGTGAAGCCCTACCTTGACACGCTCCTGGTTAATCATCACCAGCATCTGCTGTTCCAACTCGGGCGCCAGAACCGCGTCTGATACAGTGTAGGGCAACTGAACCAGCTCATCCGATTCGGGGTGGATGGTGAGTAGATTGAGCGTGTGAGAGATAGCGTCGCCAAAAATGGGCGTGAGTTCGGATTCAAGCCGGTCTGTGAGAGAAGCGAAGCGGTCAGAGAGAGCGCTGTTCCGTGTGGCAACCAGAAGGCTGCCAGGGAGCGGCAACGAGAGAAGCAGCGATGCGACAATGGCAACGGCGATGAGCCCGCTGATGAGACCCGGCAGGACGCCAAGGAGCCGGTTGAACCCATTGACATGCACTCGCCGCGGAATTTCTTCCAGCACAACTCGGCTCAATAGAACGAGCAACAAGCCGGAAAAAATCGCAGTCCCTGCAAAGGCAATTGGACGTATCAGTGCTGCCGGTAGGCTGATGAGCGGCCCAATCCACTGCGCCACCTCATCGTAGAAACGAAAGGCGACGATAAGACTCCCCAACCAGCTCAAGAGATCAAGCATGCTGATAAGGAAGCCACTCTGCCAGCCCCGTATAACGTTATAAAGTATTATTAGTATGAGTAAGATATCGACGTAAGTGTTGATCATGCGTTAGAAAGATGAGGCAGGATGCACGAGTATAGCATGTACTATTCCTTGTTAGAACTCGCATGGAGATTGGAGAGTGCGGAATGCGGAATGCGGAATGCGGAATGGAGAGTGGAGAGGAGGTCACGATAGCCGAACAACTTCTTTGATGGTGCATTACTGGGCACGGGAAGCAGTTACGTTTTACGTTTTACGTTTCACGCAGTATAGTCACGTGCTGGAACAGACCATGCAGCTGATAACGAATGATAAGAGGAGGAGCTCATGAAAGTTGCCTACATCTTTGCTACGTCAGGCCATACCGCCAGCTACAAGCTCGGGAAGATGATTTTGCCACAGTTGGAGGAGGGGAACCACGGCGTGGAGGTTGTAGGAATGATGTTCTTCGACGACAACAACTACGTTTTGCGCAGGGGAGATCCGATTGGCGAGCGGCTGGCCAGGGTCGCGCAGGAGCAGGGTATCCTGCTGATGATGTGTGATCAATGCGCAATCGAGCGGGGCCTGGCTGAGGGTGAACCGGGCAATTGCCGAGTAACGGGTACAGTGGAAGGCGTGCAGGTCGGTTGCTTCCCCGATCTCTACGCGGCGCTCAGTCAGAATCCGCCCGATCAGGTGATTACGTTGTAGCTCCCACAGCTCCTACAGCTAGGATGGGAGCTGTAGGAGTTGTGGGAGCTGTGGGAGCTTCACGGTGAGGCCGAGGTTGTTCGTCAAAAGGCGCTAGATGGATATTGGTGGTTGTCTGGCGTGGCGCGATCCTTCATGAACCCACCCCTACCC
>JALZCF010000589.1 GCA_030863245.1 Chloroflexota bacterium | reverse complement strand
CGCACAGTAGAGGCATCACTGGACGCACTTACCGACGCGAATGGAAGCGCCCTGGTAATCTACGCCAATGCTGGAGAGGATCCGGGGGATCGTATCGCATGTGCCGTTCTGGCCGAACCAGCTGCTCCGGTCGCCCCACAGGCCGCGACACCGCACCCTACCACGACAGCCACCGACCCCGTCACCCCACCACCGGCCGAACTCACCGCGCAACTGGTCAATATTAGTCGCATTCCGCTGGGGGTGGCGGATATCGCGGAAGAGGCGGATGAGGTGCGCATCGGGGCTGCTGGCTTCGAGCCCATCGCGAGCACCCACCGCGTGGCCTTCACGGAGGTGGGTGCCTGCGATCCGCCTGAGTTTGAATCCGCTGGAGAGGATGTCGTGGTCCTACCTGACCTCTTCATCAACGCTGCGGGCGCTGTAGACTATACTGCTCCCCTGGGAACGGCACTATCCGAGGTGACCGACGCGAATGGGAGCGCCGTCGTAATCTACGCGGCCCATGGGGAGGAGCCGGGCGACCGCATCGCGTGCGGCGTGCTCCTTTCGATTGAAGAGGCACCGGTAGCTGTCCCGACACCCACTGCTAGCCCGGCGGGTGCCCCCTCACCCACCCCATTGCCGTCGCCTACCGCATCGCCCGCATTTAACTGCGATCCCTCTTACCCGACCGTCTGCATCCTGCCGCCGCCACCAGACCTCGATTGCGACGATATCCCCTTCACCAACTTCAGAGTGCTGCCACCAGATCCTCATGGATTCGACGACGACAACGATGGCATTGGCTGTGAGCAACAGTAAGTAGGAACAAGAAACAGGCGCGCGCATGGATAATGAATTCATGCGCGCGCCTTCCTTTCTTCACCCGTTTGGATGAGGCATTGGTTCTTCTTAGGTTGAATACTGTGTGTCTGATTAGCACAAATGTGGTGAGGACAAGCGGGTTTAGCTAGGCGCTTTGGTCTATTTCTCGTTGGAGGGATTGAATTCTTCCATAGGTTCGCTGTATGCTAGAACTATGCACACGCTCCACGTTATCTTGGGGCGCCGGAAGTCCCTTAGACGCTTGATGCCAAGTGGCATCCCATATGACCACTCTAGGCAGGGAGCTAGTTGAGTGACGAGTGCAAAGAGGAGGCGATCGGAATGTCTGCACGTATCCTCGTATTCAGTCGCGAGCCGTCTGTCCTGAAAGTGTTCGGTCAGCTTTTGAAGAGTCAGGGCTACAAGCACGTGGTCGGCCTGACGGAGCTTTGTACGCTGCATGAAGTGCGAGCGATGAAGCCGGACCTTATCGTTCTACTGGATGTGATAGCGAGCGAGGCCGACCCGGAACATCAGTTCCTCCAGAGCCTCAAAGTCCACCCGACTACGGGACAGATTCCCATCATTCTCCGGCTGCCAAGCACTCAGCAGGGGCAAGAGATGCAAAAGGTGCTCGGCGGCCATGGAGTCTACATCCTTCCCGAGTTGTTTACCTTTGCCGGTCTCTTGCATGCGATCCAAACAACACTTGAAGCGACTGATCGTCCGAAAAATCGCGCGTAGCAGTGGCACGCAGGCCGTTCACGACTGAGAGGCTAGTTGTTGGACTTCGTTGGATGCGAAGCACACCGACACGCGCCATAGCGTGTCGCCCGCAACATGGAGGATTTCGATGAGGCACGAGCCGAGCAAGCGGCTACTCTTCGCTAGTCTGGTCGGCACGATCCTACTGGTAGGTCTGGTGCTGCAGGTAGGCGCCCAACAGGATGGAATGAACGTGAGGATCAACTTCCAGCCCGAATCCAGCGAGATCCCAGCCGGCTACCTAGCCGATGTGGGTGCGGAATACGGCGAACGGGACAATGGCTACACGTACGGCTGGAATGAGGACAACCGAGAGAACGCGCGCGATCGCGACTCGAGCAATGCGCCCGACCAGCGCTACGATACCTTCAACCATCTGCAGCTGGAGGGCACCTACACATGGGAGATTGCCGTGCCCAACGGCGAGTACATTGTGACCGTGGTCATGGGCGATCCCGAGTATGACGATCAGGTCAACAGTATCTACATCGAAGACACGCTTCGCGACGACCCCGACGGGGACGATCACTTTGATGAGTACGACGATATCCCTGTTTCCGTGACGGACGGCAGGCTAACCATCCACCCCGCGCCTGGGGCCGATAATGCAAAAATCGCCTTCGTCGAGATTGTTGCCAAGGTGACGAAGCGGCAGCCTCTCTATCTGCCGGCCATTATGAGCCCGCTTGCTATCAGGAACGGTGGGTTCGAGACCGGCGATCTGACCGGGTGGGTGATTCACGGAGTGAGCCCAGGCTTTCAAGTGAACGTAGTCGAGCTCGGTAACGGCTTTGCGGCCCAGCTTGGCAACCCGGTTGCAGAGTGTGCAGGCGGCGCCCCCTACAACGGGGCGGTGGGCTTCTACCAGCGCGTGCAGGTCCCCGACACTCCCAACCCGACCCTCTCCTTCGCCTACCTGGTGCATTCGCAGGACATCAACCTGTTCGAGACCTTTAACGTCTACATCCGCGATGAGGCAGGGGAGCTACTCGAACACGTGTTGAGTATCGGCAATCCAGGGAACGCTACGATGTGTGGTGCGCCGGCTTGGGAGTCCGGGTGGCAGGTGAAGGTGCATCCCCTCACGGCCCACCGCGACCAAATCGTGCAGTTGTATTTCGAGCTTCGCTCCATCGACGACACTGCCTTCTTCAACACCTGGGCCTACCTCGACGACGTCATGATTACAGACCGTCCATAACATGGAATAGTCATATCGGTAGCTCTTCGCCACGCCAGCGATCAGAACTCTTCCTGACCAAAGCGCTAGATCGCGATAATCGAATGCTTGGGCACCCACCAACCGGGGAGCGGGGAGCGGGGAGCGGAAGGGGATGTAGGAGTGTGAGGGTGTGGGAGCGTGGGGGTGTAACGGCTGAACGGCCGGGTTTGCTGCCTGCTGCCTGCCACTTGCTGCGTGGCGGTGTGACGGGTGAGAAGGGATGGGGTGAGGAGGGCGTGGGCAATGGCTGAAATGTCTGATTTATGTCCGATTTTGGGGAATTTTGGGGGGAAAATGGGGACAATGCGACAGGGATCGGTGCGTCTGGGTGGTGTCTGAAATGTCCGCTTTTTGGGGGGTGCTAGTCGGAAAAATGTCCGAACCGGTCATTTTTTGCGGCGTGTCTGATGTCCGAAATGTCCGATTTTCGAGAAATTTAGCCTGAAAAACGCGAAAAGCGGACATTTTAGCCTGAAGGAGGAAGGAGGAAAAGGAGCTCACGCCAAGACGCCAAGACGCAAAGGGGAGGTGGCGAGTGGGTGGCCTAGGAGTGTAGACTGGTACCGACCGGGTCTACACTTCTACAGTCTACACTTACCGCTTGGTCTGTCTCTGGTACAAGAAAGTGACGCAAAATGCCCGATTCTGTCGCAGGCTTGTGGTATCCTAGTCGTAGCAACACGTCAAACCCATACAGCGGCCGAGGGAAATCCGATGAACCAACCATCCAAGCACATCATCCAAGCTCCAGCAGTGTTTGATAAGCCAAACAGAAACGGTAAAGCAGCAAGTTTCCATAGCTCCTACAGCTCCCACAGCTCCCACCGTAGCCACGGGAAATGCCATCAACCATCACGCGGCAGACACCAGCATAACCCGATGCAACACCGTTATGTCAATGTTCCGAAATCGCACTTTTCAGAGTAAAAAAGCTCCATTTCGGAACATTCGGAACATTCTTCAACCAATCCCTATCACCACCCAGCACCTGAACAATCGCTCTAATTGGGCGGTAGAGGGGACTAGTTTGTCTACTGAGTAACGTGGCATTATTCCTCCTTTTATGGAATAGTAGCAGCGAGACCCATACTATCGTTCGGAGAAAGAGAGACATATCATGGCGGAGGAGAGACGCTCGCCGCGTGTCACGCACCTTTCTTGGGGGCGCCTAGAGGTTGAGGGGGAAGGAGGCTCATTCAAAGATGCGAAGCTCTTCCCCGGTGGGGCACGTGAGTGGGATTGGAATGAGACCGGAACGAGCCACACGCCGGGTATACAGCCAGCGGATGTTGAAGAGCTGTTGGAACATGGCGCGGAGGTCGTGGTGCTATCGAGGGGGATACACGAGCGGCTGCAGGTTTGCCCGGAGAC
Organism: Chloroflexota bacterium; assembly: GCA_030863245.1. Lineage (GTDB taxonomy): Bacteria > Chloroflexota > Anaerolineae > Ardenticatenales > Ardenticatenaceae > JALZCF01. The sequence goes on along the minus strand of JALZCF010000589.1, from coordinate 11,860 downwards.
CCTTCAGTTGCTGGAAGCGCGTGGCATTCCGGTGTACGTCCTCCAGAGCGAGGAGGCCGTTCGACGCTACAATGAGCTTCGTGAGGCCAAGGCGGTCGGAGCGCTTTTTCACTCCACGTGCTGAAGTATGGTTACAGATAACGCCCTCGTGTCGCTGCAATGGCTGCATGGATGTTGCGTTCAGGGGTTGTGATGGGGATCACGCAGCCTGCTCCCACGATCAGGCCCCGATCTTCGACCTGCTCTCGGGCATCTGCGACCTCGGCGGCCACCTGTTCTGCCTTTCTGTTTCTCTGGTTTGCGTGTATCGTTTATCTTCTTGTAGCCGTATTATGAGCAAAGAGCAACCACCTGAACGAGGGAGAAAGATGCCATCAGAGATCGAGGGAGACATCGCAGAATTCCTCCGCGAACCGCGCCATGCCATCGTGGCTACCAACACTGTCGATGGCGCACCCCAGCTGAGCCCCGTCTGGTACCTCTACGATGGCGCTCGCTTCTACATCAGCGTCAACCAAGAGACAGCCAAGTATCACAACCTCCAGCGAGATCCGAACATTAGCTTGTGCATCGATAGCGGCTATCCGAATTGGGAGTGCGTCATCGCCTCGGGCACTGCCACGCTCATAACGGCGGAGGACCCGGCACAGCCCCAACTGCGGCGACGGATCCTAGAACGTTACTATGAGGACGAGGCGGAGGTCCAACGCCATATTGACCGCACCGACGATCCCAGCAAGATGGCAATTATCGCGGTCGATCCGCAGAAGGTGATCGTCCAAGGCTTCCACTAGCCACCCATCTCGGCGAGCAACGCCTGTGCAGGGGCGAAGCGTGGATTGTCTTCCAGCGCCCGCTGCAGCTGGACGGTCGCCTCATCGGTGCGCCCGAGGGCGCGCAGGGCTACCGCGCGGTGATAACGGAGATCCTCACTGCGGCGCATCTGGCCAAGCGTCGTTTCGGTCACCGCGAGCGTATCCTCGTAGCGCCCTACCTGATTTAGGGCTTCGAAGTAGTCATAGTGGTACCACATGAATCGCCACGGAAGCGTTCCGGTGGCAATCGCCGTCTCGAAAGCGTTGATGGCATCTTGTGGGTTGCCCTGTTGCAGGAGCGCTTCGCCTAACCCCCACCAGGCGTACCCGTCGTTCGGATTGGTGTTGGTGCGCTCCACACTCGCAACGCGTAGGTTCTCGTACATGACGGCCCTGTCCCAATTCGGACCAATGATCTGCTTCAGTAGTGCTTCCTGCTCTGCCCAGTACGGGACGACATACTTGTAGTTGAAGGGACGCCAGTCTCGCAGGACCGCATCGTAGGAGCGCCAGAGGTTGGGGCCATAGTAGGAGTCATTGTGGAGGATCTGTTGCGTCGTGCGATCGTAGCCTCGAATGGCTCGGAAGTGGCCCATGCCCCCATCGTACGACATCCACTCCTCCGTCATGACAGGGAATCCGGCAGCGAGTAACTGTTGGAGCAGTAGAATGTCGCCGTTATATCCCACGTACGCCCGCATGCCCACATCGCGGATCGAGGCAGCCACCTCCTCCGCCGTGACGTTAACATCGGCAGACACCGGCTTCTGGATGGCCGCCATATCGAACTGCGTCTTGGAGATTCCGTAGACACTCAAGACCATGCTCGTGCTAGCCGGAGCACAGTTGTTTGGCTTCTGATAGGTATGCGTCATCTCGAGGACGACGCGCTCGGGGAGCGTCTCGAGGGCGATAGCCTGCTGCTCGACCGCTTCCCTCGTCGCCTCGGCGACCACGGTTGCCGTGGCACGCATGGCCGCGATCCGATCCCTCCCCACCGGCACACGGAGGATAGCACCCAGGCGAAGGTGGCGCGCATCATCGATTCCATTGTATGCCATGAGCTCATCCACATCCACACCGAAGCGGCTGGCGATTTCACCCGGCGTATCGCCCTCCTGCACCTCGTATTCCAGCTCCGCGTCGGGGTCATGGGTGGGGGTGGAGGTAGGCATCGGCGTCTCGGTCGGCGAGGGTGTGACAGTTGGCGTCTCGGTTGGGGTGGAGGTCGCCGTTTGCGTCGCGGTCGCCGTTGACGTAGGGATGCTCGTGGTTGTAGCAGTACGGCTCGGCGTGACAGAAGGCACGGTAGCAGTGAAAGTAGGAGCCAAGGTCACCATGGCAGCGCTCTCCGCCTGCTCGTCTGGAGAAGTCACTGCGTCCATGGCAGCCTGCAAAGATGGCGTACACCCTGTCACGAACAGGCCGAAGAGCAGCAACAGGACACGCTGGTAATGGGTATAAGTGGGTTTCATTGCGATTTTATGGGTGAACTATCAACATCGGAGTGAGAGTAGATGTGTTTATGTCCCGACGCTCTCTCATAGCAACAAGCACGCCACGATCTATCGCGCCCGGTCAGCGAGTGAGCGATTCAACCTCGCCGGAGACGCTCATTCCCTTTGGTTTTCTGGCGCGGTCAAGTCGAGCCAGATCTGCAGCGCTGTGCCATCTTGCTCGACCTCCATCTCGTAACCGGCGTCTTCTGCTAGCTCTATCATCCGCTCGTTGTCGGGCTGTGTTTCAACCAGCATCCAGCGGTGCCCGCGGTCACGAGCAGCCGCTACCAACTCAGTAAAGAGGCGACGACCAATCCCTTGCCCCTGGAAGGCATCAATCACGACGATAGCCATCTCCACCGCCCCCTCCCGCTGCTCGGTTGGCGCGAAACGAGCGACGGCGACCAACCGCTCGGGCTCATCGGATGGCGTCGCCACCAAGGCGAGACTCTGCTCATAGTCAACCGTCGCAAAGTTACGGGCTTCCTCATCCGAGAGGTTACGCCGGAGGGTGAAGAAGCGGCGGTAGATGCTCTCCGGACTCAACGCTTCGAAGGCTTCTTTTAGACCAGGAGCATCCGACGGCAGAATAGGACGGACAAGAATCTGTCCGGCCGTGCGACTCTGGAAGGTGCTGACCAACTCCTCGGGGTATGCTTCTGGCGGGCGTCCTTCTTCTGCTGCAATCATCGACTCCACAGCCTCTCCGGCCAACAGTTCAGGTAGAATGCAAGGTCCCTACCAACGACCAGGATTGTAGCGATCATAGGAGCATCTCAGCTGTCGTCCAAATCACAAGGTAGGCATGCTGCAACCCCTCCCCAAGCAAGTCAAGTTCGATGTATTCGTCGAGCCGGTGGGCATTGTGCCCGACGGCTAAACCGATACAGACGGCCGGAACCCCCATCGAGAGCGGGACATTGGCATCGGTACTCGCCGCGCGAAGGACGGGATCATCATATCCCAGCCAAAGGAGTGACTCCGTTGCGGCGCGCACCAGCGGGTGCGAGGCCGGAATGCTGCCTGCTGGGCGCTCCCCGATCTGCTCACTCTGCACCATCACGCCGTCCCGCTGCACCTCGGATAGGATACCATTGACTCGCCTTGCCAGATCGTCCAGGCTCGCCGGCTCCTCCGACCGTAGATCCAGGAGCGCGGTGGCAGTGGCGGCGATGGTATTGATGCTGGTACCGCCCTCGATGGTTCCCAAGTTGAAGGTGGTGCGCGGCGATTCCGGGAGATCAAGCGCCGCGATCGCGGCGCCAATTCGGCACAGCTCATGGATCGCGCTGGGGCTACCGAAGTCGCTCCACGCGTGGCCGCCCGGCGTCTCTACGGTCAGCCGTCGCCGCTGCACGCCAACGCCGCGATGGATGACGCCCCCATACGCGCCTCCCTCCAACACGATGACCGCGCCGACTCGAGGCTCTAGCCGCCGCATCGCGGCCCACATACCCTTGAGATTCCCCAATCCTTCTTCCCCCACATTTGCGACGAACCAGAGGTCGCGGCGAGGGTGCTGCTCCTGGATCAGGTCGGCAAGCGTGAGTAGCCCGGCCACACCGAGGCTGTTGTCGCCGATCCCCGGCCCATAGATCCGGTCACCGGTGTGGCGAATGGTCAGATCGGTATCAGCCTCAAAAACGGTATCAAGGTGGGCAGACACGAGTAACCCCTCGCCCGCCTCCCGCCCCGGCACGAAGCCGTACACGTTCCCACTTGCGTCCATCTCCACCTCCGCAAGGCCCAGTTCCTGGAAGCGCACGTACACGTACTGTGCGCGCGCTTCCTCAGTGAAGGTGGGCGCCGGTATCTGCTGGATGGTTATCGCTTCTTCCGTCGTTACTTCCACAGCACGGGTCAGTTCCGCACAACCTTCCCGAACGAGCGGGCTGCCCCACAGGGATGCGAAGGTCGTCACAGGACATCATCGCCTAGATCGCACCACTCGTCGCGTGGCCCGATTGCCTCCGGGCGATGCCGCTCGCGATAGGCGCGCGAGCGCGCGTCTAGGTCGGCCAATTCGGCGTCGGAGAGGAGGGATTGCATATGCTGGAAGAGAACGCGTTCTTCGAAACGGACGTGGTCGTGAAGACGGTGGCCGATCTGGCCAAGGAGCTCCAGAAAATCCTCGTCCTGCTCCAATCTCTCTTGGAACGCCAGGACATTCTCACGGAGCCAGGCGTGCTCAGAATAAACGCGCTGCAGATAAGCCTCGTCCGCCGCATCGTGTTGGGCATAGAATGGCAGAAGCACCGCCTCCTCCTCCTGCAGGTGGGGACCGATATCGCGCCGCCAGGCACTCAAGAAGCCGGCGCTGAGCTGCTCTAGCTGTGCGGCATGTCGGCTTTCATCAAAGAACCAACGAATCTCCCGCGTCTGCAGTAGCAGGAAGTGATGGTCTCGTGAGTAATCCTGTAGGGCCGGGTGGCGTTTCATCTCTTTGTCATCTGTTAGAGTGGCAGTAGCGGCCGTCGCGAACTTATTATTGTATGATAGAGGACTCGCCACGCAAAGTTGGAGTACTTTGCCAGATAGCGCCCCTGTCCTATACTGGCCCTTGTGAAATATCAAACAGTTCCGAGAGGAGTTACGCATGGATGACCATGTCTATAAGCTCATTGAACTCACTGGCTCATCTACCGAGTCACTTGAGGAGGCCATTCAGAATGCGGTTAGGAGAGCCGGTAAGACCATCCGTAACATGCGTTGGTTCCAGGTAACCGACACACGGGGTTACATCGAGGAAGGGGACGTTGCCTACTGGCAGGTCACGGTCAAGATTGGTTTCACGATTGACGAGGAGACAGACGTTTAACAAACTTGCATACCAGCCGTTAGCATCCCAGTCAAGGAGCCGAACGCAGGAAGCTCGTATGTGCTTCCCCTTATCTGCGTTCGGCTCTCCGCTTTGTTCAACATACGCCCTTGGAATTCAAATTGCTCTCCTTATAGACGTATGATCCTTGATGCTCATAACGAGCAATGCATGCGATAACAGGAGGACCCATAATGGATAAGCAGACTTTGATTGACCATCTCAACCAGGATCTTGCGGGCGAGCTCAGCGCCGTCATCCAATACCTGACTTACGCCGCCAAGACGAGTGGTCCTTACCGGCCACAGATCTCGGAATTCTTCCTGGCTGAGGTACCGGACGAACAGGGACATGCCCAGTACCTGGCGAACAAGATCGTCGCGCTGGGGGGTGAACCGACAACACAACCCCGCGAGGTGCGGGCGGCCTCCACCAATCGCGAGATGCTCGAGGCGGTGCTGACAGCCGAGCGCAAGGCAGTCGAGGATTACACCCAACGCGCTCGGGAAGCAGAGGCTTTCGGGGATAAGGGTCTGGCCGTCCAACTCGAAGACATGGTGCGTGACGAGACCTCGCACGCGGAGGAGACGGAGCGCATTCTGCGGGATTGGCCGATTTGACAGAAGGATGAAGGATGAGTCAAGTGCGGATTTCGGAATGCGGAGTGCGGAATTACGGCCCGGATCACGCACAGTCCTTTCATCCTTCATCCCTCATCCTTCATCCTTCCGTTCCACTCCCTCTCTGAAAGCGAGGAGTCCCTCCGCTTAATTCTTATGGAGAAAGGCGCTCTCTTCTCTCCCTGCCGGAGCTACCGGTATGCGCTGTGGCGCGTCTGGGATGACGCCAGGCCGTTCGTGCTGTTCGTGTGTCTTAATCCTTCTACTGCGGATGAGAGGAGGAACGACCCGACGGTGCGGCGTTGCGTGGGTTTTGCGCGGGCGTGGCGATATGGGGGCGTGTACGTCGCAAACCTGTTCGCCTATCGGGCTACCGATCCGCAGGTGCTAAAATGTGCGCCCCACCCGGTGGGACCGGAGAGTGATCGGTGGCTCAAGGAGCTCGCCGAGGGAGCAGAGATCGTGGTGGCGGCCTGGGGTAACCATGGAACCCTCATGAACCGCGCTCAAGAGGTACTGAGTTGGCTCCCCAAGGCGCACTACCTTGTCATGACAAAGGGTGGCCAGCCGGGCCACCCTCTGTATTTGAGGAAGGACTGTCAGCCGCAGCCATTCCCTAATGCTCTTGTTCGGGAATGAGTGAAATGCGGAGTGCGGAGTGCGGAGTGCGGAGTGAAGAGTGGAGAGTGGAGAGTGGAGATTGGGGATTGGAGATTCATTGATTCGCGCAGAGGTGGTTTGATTTTGTGTTAGAGGCGTTCGTAGAGCCATTCGGGTGTTAGTTGGAGGAAGAAGGAGTTGAGTTGTGTGAATTGGCCCGTGAATAGCAGGATGCCAATGAAGATGAGGAGGACACCACTGGCCATCTCGATATAGCGTAGGTAGGGACCGAGCTTGCGAATGGCGGCGCTCGCTTGTCCTAAGCCGACGGCGGCAACGAGAAAGGGAATCGCGAGTCCAAGGGAATAGACCGAGAGCAGGGCAGCGCCTTGCAGCGCGCCGCCCTGTAACGCGGCGAGGCTCAGGATGCCGGCCAATACGGGTCCCACGCAGGGAGTCCAGCCTGCACCGAAGGTTGCGCCTACCAGGAGCGAGGAAATGACGTTGGGGTCGGGGCTACGCTCGATCTCGAGGCGCTTCTCCATGTATAGAAGCGGGATCTGGATGACACCGATGAGGTGCAACCCCATAACCATGAGGAGGATTGCCCCAACCCGCAGGAACCAGGGGTGGTTTACCAGGTCACCCACCAGGCCACCGATTGCACCCCATGCGATGAAGACCAGCGAGAAGCCTATCACGAAGGCTAGGCCATGTGCCAGCGTGAAGGTGCGTGACTGCTCCACCGCCACGTTGTGATTCCCCGCCCCTGCCCCGGTCAGGTAGCCGAGGTAGATCGGCACCAGCGGCAGGACACAGGGCGACAGAAAGGACAGCAGGCCCGCCGAGAGGGCGAGCGAATAAGTTATCTCTTGTCCACCCATCTATCTACTCCGGTGCACGTTGGATGTTGCATGTTGCATGTTGCGTGTTACGTGGTGCATCGTGCACAGGGCACTGAGGTGTTAGGACGTTAGCTCCATGGGCTCGGTTCGGTCGTCTCATATGCTCGCCACGCTATTTGTCGGGGTGCGGATCGAAATCGGGATCTGTGACGACCACGAAGTTGTCGCTGCCGTAGATGTTGTGCACGTAGGCGTCCGCCTCCGGGTCGTTCATCCACTCCGTGCCTTCCCGCAGGTAGCGAAACTGGTAGCTGCATCCCACCTCCAGATCGACGGTGAGGCTCCAGCCTCCTTGCCGAGGGCGTTCCATCGGGTGTGATCGCTCATCCCAATTGTTGAAGTCGCCCACGAGGTAGATCATGTCCGCCCACATGGAGTTGGGCAAGGTAAAGGTTACACGCGCAATCTGTTCTCCATCCTTTTCGATGAAGCGCTTCTCGATCATGGTCAGGCTCCTTCGGAACCATAGGTCCTTCCTCTTAACGACGTCCAACCCAACTCACGTAGCGGCGCAACAGCAGGCTATCGTTGATTCGTAATTACCATAGCATTACGGTCGCTACCAGCCTGTAATCCATCCTACCAAAGGGAGCGGCACAGGAGGAATAAACTACTCTTCCACCGTTTCTAACTCTTGCTCAATCACCGCCTGCATCTGCTCGAATGGCACAGCACCGGCCACGAGTGTGTCGTTCACGACAAAGGTAGGTGTACTCGTGGCACCAAGCTGGCTGGCCAATGTGCGATTCTCCTGAATGACTTGATTGCGATACTCACCGGTAGTCAGACAGGCGCGAAACTGTTGCGTGTCAAGGCCAACCCTCTCTGCATAATTCGTCAGGTTCGTGATGTTGAAGGTATTGCGGTGGTTGGCAAAGAGCACATCATGGTACTCCATGAACGCATCCTGCTCTGCCGCGCAGTAGGCAGCCTGCGCACTCATCAGGCTCTGGTCCCCGAGGAAGTCAACGGGGATAAACGCCATCCGTACCTGACCCTCTGCAACATAGTTTTCGATAATATCGGGCACCAGCCTTTCTGCGGCTGTTGCGCAGTGGGGGCATTTGAAATCGATGATCTCGCGGATCAGCACGGGCGCATCCGGGTCTCCGAGAACAGTCCCTTCCACGGGTATCCCCTCGTACAGTTCCGCATCGACCGCTGTCTCGCCATCGCCGCGACCGATCATCACGATAGCCGCAACCGCCAAGAGCAGCAGGACCAGGATCCCTCCCAACCACATCGCGCGGTTGCCTCCGCGCTCGGCCTCGACCACCTCTACATTCCGCTTGCGACGAACTCTCGCCATTACTCTATCTCCTCCTCAATAAATTTGAACATTTCTATCGGTACCATTGCCCCTTCGGCCAGGTGGTAGATATCCTCCGGCACGACGACGAAACAATTGGCCCAAACCATCGAACTCAAGATCCCTGACCCCTGCACACGCACCCCGCTACCGCGCGTGGTGACCTCCAGGGTGCCATCCTCTGCCCGTCGGACGCGGGCCCGCATGTAATGCCGGCGGCCGCTATTCTCGACGGCTTCGGAGAGGCGCGCGTGTCGACGTGGTGGAAGCAGAGGCGTCCGTCCACCCATCAGGCGAAGCGCCGGTTGGGAGAACACGTGAAAGGCGACCATCGAAGCAACCGGGTTGCCCGGTAGGCCCAGAAGCGGTACGTGTCGCTCCTGGTAGCGCAGGAACCCAAAGGCCAATGGCTTGCCTGGCTTGATGGCAACCTGCCAGAACTCCATCTCGCCCTCGGCGGCCAGGACCTCCTTTACCATATCGTAGTCACCAACGCTGACGCCAGCCGAAGTCAGGAACAGCTCTACCCCGGCTTCCAGCCCCTCGTGCAGCTTCGCCGAGAGGCTCTCTACACTGTCGCGGGCGATGCCAAGTGGCACAGGCACGCCACCTGCCTGCTCGACCAACGCTGCGAGCGCGTACTCGTTGGAGTTGCGAATCTTCCCGGGCGTGAGCGGTGCATCCGCCGGCACCAACTCGTCCCCCGTCGAGAGAATCGCCACTCGAGGCTGCCGTACGACCGGCACATGGCTGCACCCCAAGGATGCCAAAACCCCGATGTGGGCCGGTCTCAACAACGTTCCGGCCGCAAGCACCTGGTCTCCTGCCTGGAGATCCTCGCCAGCGGCGCGCACGTTGCTCCAGGGCGCCACACGCTCGCAGATCGCGACCTGGGGCGGCGCCGGCTGCTGCGAGGGCGGCCAGGCCTCGCTGCTCTCCTCGAAGCGTACCACCGCGTCAGCACCTGCCGGCACGGCAGCGCCTGTCATGATGCGCACGGCCTCGCCTGACGTCAGAGGCCCATCGGCGACGGTGCCAGCTGCAATATTTCCAACGACCCGAAGGTAGACCGGGTGCTCGCGCGAGGCATCTACGGTGTCCGCCGCCCGCACCGCATAGCCATCCATCGCCGAGTTACGGAATGGCGGGACATCATGCTCCGCCACAATATTCTCTGCTAGCACCCGCTCCCGCGCCTCCCACAGCGTCACACGCTCAGAGGGCAGCGGAGTGAAATGCTCCAGAATCCTATCACGCGCCTGCTCGACCGGAATTAGCAACGATATCCTCCCGGCCCGTAATTATAGTCAACCGCGTCCCTTTGTGAAGGATACGGCCCGCAACACCCCTCGACATATTTTGTCGTAAGGGTATAATTCAAGGAAATTGCAGGAAAGGAGCTACCCTGATGGCTGGAACGGAGTCGATTCAGGATAAACAAGCGAGGCTGCACCGGCTGAGCCATCTTCTTTATCGCCATCCCAAAGGATTGACGGTGCGGGAGATGGCCGATATGTGCGGGGTCACGACCCGCACGATCCAGCGGGATCTCAAAGCGCTGGAAGATGCAGAGGTGCCGATCTGGCAGGAAGACCGCGGGGAGAAGCCGCGCTATGGCATCATAGAGGGATACTTCCTCCCCCCACTCCGGCTGACGCTGAACGATGCAGGGGCCCTCTATCTCGCCGCGCGGCTGCTGACGCGCAACACGGACGAGCACAATCCCCATGTTACCTCGGCGGTGGCTCAGCTAGCAGGGGTGCTGCCCGAGCCGATGGGGAACGCGCTTCAGATGGGGGTGCAGCGTATGGCCGCGCGAGAGGTCGACCAGCATTACCGGGATGTCTTCGAGGCGCTGACGCTAGGCTGGGCGACGGGGCGCAAGGTGAAGATCCGCTATCGCTCCGCCCGGCGCGACGATTACACCGAGTATGTCATCGAGCCTTACTTCATCGAGCCGGCCGAGCGGGGCAACACCTACGTGATGGGGCGGGTGGATGACCGCTCTCTTATCCTGACCTTCAAGCTGGACCGTATCCACTCCGCCGAGCTGCTCGACGAGACTTTCGAGCACCCGGAGAATATGTATCCCTCTGAGGTCCTGGCCAATGCGTGGGGCGTGGTCTTTGGGGAGCCGATCGATGAGATCGTGCTACGCTTCGACGCGAGTGTAGCGCGGCGTGTGGATGAGACGGAGTGGCACCCGTCACAGAGGGTCGAGGAACTGGATGATGGAGGACGTCTCATGCGGCTGCGTCTCTCCGGCACGTGGGAGATTGTGCCGTGGATTCGAACCTGGGGAAGTTCTTGTGAGGTGCTCAAGCCGGATTCCCTCCGCGAACAGATGGAGGAGGAGGTACGGGCGTTGGCTAAGCTCTACCAGATCGAGTGTTAGTCAAATGCGGAGTGCGGAGTGCGGAGTGCGGAATGATTCCGATTGTGGAGATTCATTGGCGAGAAGGTGGTTTGGGGCTGTATTAGGGGGGCTATCGTAGGGCGCCGAGGGCGGCCATGAGGCGGAGGCGGGCTTTGGTGGCGTCGAGGCCGTTGGCGAAGATGACGCCCGCTTCCTCCAGGGTGCGGTAGGCACCAGGGTAGCCGTAGCGATCGTGGCTGTAACCGCTGTGGGTGCGGGTGGCGATCACGACGGCGATCCCCTGCTCCACCGCCTCTCGGATAGGGTCCATCCACCATGGGGGGACACGTGCCGCGCCCAGCGCCTCGATGACGATACCACTCACGCGCCGCTCGATCAGGGCGCGCAACAAGAGGTCGCTCGCGCCCACGGTCGCTTTGAGCAGGTGGACGTCCGGATCGATCTCGCGCACGGGAAGCATCTCACGCTCCAGCTTCCATCCCCAGAGGATTACCTCATCAAAGAGCCGTCCCATCGGTCCCCAGCCAGGTGACTGGAAGGTGGCAGGGTTGTGGCTCATCGTTTTGGTGACATAGCGGGCCGCATGAATCTCGTCATTCATCACAACCATCGTCCCGCGCCCATCCGACTCCGGGTCAAGCGCCACCCGGATGGCACTCCGGAGGTTGTGCGCGCCCTCATAGGCCGGATCGCTCGCCACCCGCATCGCGCCCGTCAACACAACTGCCTTGTCGGATGGGATAGTGTAGTCCAGCAGGTAGGCTGTCTCCTCCATCGTGTCCGTGCCGTGGGTAACGACTACCCCGCGCACGTACAGCCGCTCCAGCCGGTCCGAGACCGTCTTCTGCAGCTGCCACATCTGCTCGACGGTCAGATGCGTGGAGGGCACGTTGGAGAACTCCTCCACCTGGATCTCC